>JAFDYP010000403.1 GCA_018267355.1 Bacteroidota bacterium | reverse complement strand
TATTTCTGGCATTCGTTGCATTCTTTGTGTGGCTATTCATCACCCGTGCGCGCGAATACCTCTATAAGGATGTCCGCCTCGTAATAGAGTCTGACGGCCAGTCCATCACTTTTTATAATATCAATGAAGCCGGTAAGGTCTGGAACAAGAAAGAGATAAACGAGCTCTCCAAACTGACCCGCTTCTACACGGTGCGCACCCGTACCCGTTACTTGATGTACAACTATTCCTATGCGTTTGAGGGCACCGGCTGGCTCAATGGGGAGAAGGTAGAGCCATTCCCATCGCTCTATGACGCACCCGAGCAGGACCGCAATAGCATACTCGCCTTCGTCAAGCATGTGCACCCCGATGTAGCCCTCGGCTACGAGAGTGCCTGGTCCAGACTCACCAAAGCCAAACAATCGTCTTAAATTGTATTGGCTGTTACCCTCTCCTGTTTTAGGAGAGGGCAGGGAGAGGTAAGGCGGCGCTATTGCTGGTCGCTTTTCTCCCAAAATCTCCCTATACTTGTCAGGTATGAAGCCAGCTGACAAGCCAAAGAAAGCCGCCCCCGCCGGAGCCAAACCCCGACCGGGCAAGCCTGCCTCCGGCGGAGGTGCAGGATTCAAAGCCATCCTCTTCAATCTCGCAGGCGCAGCCGCTGCGGGTCTGCTCATCATGTTCCTCTTCCAGCATCATGAGCCTACCAGCCCTACTGATACTTATGTCAACTCCGGCTATGACTGGCTGCTCAATACCATGCTGGAGAATAACCTCAAGACCATAGAGCAATATCCCGACAAGACCCTGCAGGAGCGCTACGTGCTGAAGTGGGGACCCGGCGAGATACTCTATATAGACTCTGTACGCAAATTGACTCCTGAGAATGCCATCGTGATGATACCGCCACACACCGTGCTCAGCCAGGTGGGCTTCAAGAGCTGCGGAGACCTGCCGTGGGTCACCTACTTCCTGTATCCGCGCCAGGTGGTCTATGGCGACTCTGTCAATAGCCCCCTCTATGCCAAGGCTGACTATGTGATGTCAGTGAACGGATGGGGCCTGGATAAATCTCCTACGCCGGTCACCGCTCCGCAACCTTTTATGGTATTGCCTCTCAAAAAATAACTGACGCCAATGATCTTCATCCTTATATTTCTACTGGGCCTCTCGCTGCTCGCCGCCATCTCGCGCGACTTTAAAGGCCGCGAACTGCTGGCCCTCGCTATGCCCATAGGCCTGGGCACTACTACGTTTATCATGTTTCTGCTGGATCGCCTCACGCACTCCATCACGCTGGGCGCTGTGACAGGCGCAGTGGCAGCGCTGGTCGTCGTATTTGGCCTGCTGAGGCTGTATAGTGACAAAAAGCATAACGCCCTGCCGTGGCAGCGCAAGTTTACCAGGCCCGACATGAGCTGGCTCACGCTGGTATGGATCGTACTGGCCGGTATGACGGCCTATCTAGCCTGGGGTATCACCGAGAAGTGCCTCTACTGGCCACCGGCAGAGTTTGACACCATACTCGGCTATGACCTCCTCTCCAAGGCCGTAGCCCATGAGCATGTGATCACTAACTCCATGCTGACCAATCCCAATATCGTGAACGGCTGCGGCCCGCGCATGCTATATCCGCCGCTGCTTACCCTGTGCAATGCCATCTGCTATATGGACGGCATGGAGAGCCCGCGCCTCATCAATAGCCTCTTTTTTATCTCCTGGATATTTATCATGTACCAGCTGCTCAGGAGATTTGTAGGCTCTACGGGTGCCATGCTTTTCACCTTCCTCACGGTCATCGTACCCGAGATGTTCGCCCATGCGTCTTTCTCACTCACCAACCTGCCTTGTGCTATCTACACCTCTATCGCTGTGCTTTCTTTTGTGATCTGGTATGAGCAGCGGCGCGAAGGCTTCTTCTATCTGTCTTTTATCGCTGTCATCTTCGGTATCTGGACCAGGTCAGAGGCGGTACTTTTTGCCGGAGGCATCATGGCCGTACTGCTCTATGTAGCTGTCCGCGAGCGCAAGTTCAAGTACCTACTCATCTACGCTACCAGCGTCGTGCCGTTCCTGATATGGAATGCCTTCCTGAAGGCCTACGTACCGCGCGACCAGGCAGGGCCTTTTATCAAAGCCGCATTTTATGATCCGGGCAAAATGAAGCAGGTCATCTCTACAGCCTGGGAGATCATGGGCAGCTACAATATCTATGGCCTGACTTTCTACATAGGTATCGCTGGCCTGATCATTGTCTTTGCTTTGAATGTAGGGGTCAATTTCAGCAAGCAGAAAAACAAGGTGCTCCTCGGCGCTTTTGTGCTCTGGCTGCTGGTATGGTTTGTAGCCGGAGCGAGTTTCTTTACCATCGGGCTGTTCATGCTGCTTATGCTGGCCGGCTCCTATCTGAATGATGACAAATGGGAGTTTCTCCTGATCTTCTTCCTGGCCTATGGCGCGTACACGCTCGTATTTTATCAGATGAAGGAGGACGGGACACTTTTCTCCTCCGGAGGCTGGATGCAGTCCGGCTACAAGCGCGGCCTCTTCTGCTATGCACCGCTCATCCTTTTCATCTTCATCACCAGCAAGTGGGTCTCCTATGCTTTCAACGTGCTCGATGAGCAGATGGTACTTTTCAGGAAGCGTACAAGCTGAGATACGACATTAATCTACCGAACATATGCAAGACTACTACCAGGCCAGATACAAGACAGGAAAGCGCTCTATCATCGTGAGCGGGTCGCTGTTTTTTTTCTTCATACTGCTGGCACTCATCGGCACCGTAGGAGACTCCTCCGGCCTGCAGGGCCTGGGCGTGGTATGCGCTATCTTTTTTGCGGGCTTTGGTATGATCTCTCTCAAGGGATACCGGGAGATGCTCCTGTACGATGGCCGGCTGGAGGTAGTGACACTCTTTGGTGGTATGGAGTACTGCATATATTTCCGCGATATCAAGCATCTCGGCTTTCTCAAAGGTCACACAGATTCTGTGAGGAGGGGCCTGGTGCAGGACACTGTTTCCTCTGAGGGAGTATCTGAGCTGGTCATACTCATGCAGGATACCGGGCGCTACCAGTTTAGCGATGATGAGTATGACGACCTGCCCGCCATCTGTACCTTCATACGTGAGCGTACTGACCTGTAGGCATGCAATATAAAGGCACCCCGATCGACTAATAAGATATGAAAGTAAAAGCCATCATCACAGGTGCCACAGGCATGGTAGGAGAGGGCGTGCTGAAAGAAGCACTGCGCCACCCTGATGTAGAGAGTGTCCTTATCATCAATCGCCAGCCCAGCGGTTTCAGGCACCCCAGGCTGAAAGAAATAGTGCACAAGGATTTCTTTGACCTCACACCTGTAGAGGACCAGCTCGCGGGCTACAATGCCGTTTTCTTCAACCTCGGTGTCTCATCTGTAGGTATGAAGGAAGATGAGTACCGCCACATGACCTACGACCTCACTATGAATTTTGCCCGTACCGTGGCAAAGAAGAATGAGGATGTCACTTTCATCTACATATCCGGTGCAGGTACGGATAGCACGGAGCAAGGGTCTACTATGTGGGCCCGTGTGAAAGGCAAAACCGAGAATGACCTTATGAAGCTTTTCAAAAAGGCCTATGCCTTCCGCCCGGGCATCATGCGGCCCGAGCCTGATTCCAAAAATATCCCATCATGGTACAAATACCTGGGCTGGCTCTATAGCCCTGTCAAGCTCCTCGCGCCTAATGTAGCCTGCGAGCTGCCCGAGGTAGGCCGTGCTATGATCAATGCCGTGACCAAAGGCTACGACAAGCACATCCTCGAGGTCCGAGACATCATCGAGCTATCTAAGAGGTAAAAGGTTATCCCGGATTTATACCTGCCAACACAGTCAAGGGCGGCTGTTTGTATTATTCTGCCAATTCTCCAATTCTGAAAATTCTGATTCAGACAAAGAATTAGAATGCAATGCTGATACTACCCTTAGGGATAAAGTTCTTGGCGTTATGATTATCGCGGTAGGTCACCCGCCAGATGAAGTCCACCCGCAAGATCTTCAGGATATTCTCAAATCCGAAGCCAGCCTCTACGTAGGGGATCTTTGATGGCGTGTTGAAGTTGAATAGCGGACCGGGGTTGAGGAGGTTTTTATTCTTGTCACTATAGCTGCCCCACAGCGCCCGCACATAGATGATCTCGCGTAGCTGCAGGCGGTTTACATATGGTATCTTATTGAGAAAGAAGCCATCAAAGTGGTGCTCCAGGTAGGCAGAGACATACTGGTCAGTCACAAACTCAAAAGAGCTGAGCATATTGTAGTCTACTGCATTCAGCAGGTAGCCAAATCCGCCCGGGGTCACATAGCTGAGCGGATACGGGCTGAGGCCAAATATTTTGCCACCCTGTATCTGGTACCAGGTGTGGCCCAGTGTCCATGAGAGGCGCTGGCGCACAGTGGCCTGTAGCTTGCCATAGACGGACCGGTTGCCCGCCACATTCAGAAATCCCAGCTTGGCATTCAGCAGAAACACAGGATTCTTATTGGCTATGAAAAAGCGGTAGAAACCCTGCTTGTAATACTGATCCTTGTAGCAGTACCGGTTATCTATACCGATCTCAAAAGCGTTGAACTGGGGCAGGTGTACCTGCGTATGGTCTTCTTTGCGCGTGTAGATGAATTCATTTTTGCCGGGTATGGCATAGTAGGTCTGATTGTGGATGGACATGGTACTGGTGAAGCCCTTCAGCCATTCATTCTCCAGGCTCACACCCCACTCGCGTATCTTCATCGCCTTTAGCACCGATCGGCCAAAGATGTTACTGAATATATTATCAAAGGTCAGGAGCTGATTGGTCTGGCCTAGCTCATTGATGTCATACTGGTAGTACATCTCCAGTTGCCGCCACTTGTCGTTCTTGCTGGGCAGTACAAAGTGCGTGGTCAGATTGTACTTAAAGACTTTATCGCGCGTGCCATAGGCAGCATACCCGAACAGGTGGACCTTCTTGCTAAAGTCATTATTGGTCTGGATACCCAGGCGCAGGCGCACTCCCTCTATATCATTCAGACTGACAAATTTATAGAAGCGGCCAAACTCTACCGGACCGGCCTTGAAGTCTGCCGTAGTAGCCAGATGGATGATCCACATCCATGTCTTGTAGGCACGCATCTTAGGCAGCGTATCGTGTATCTCTATCAGGCGGTGCTCGGCATGGCTGAGGGGGTCGAGACGCACAGTATCCCACCACTCGCGCGTGTGGTAGCGTGCATCATCCAGCATCATGGTTTGCTCGGCCGTATTACTGATAGAGTCCGGTACATAGGGATTGAACTCCAGGTTCTGGCGTGTCAGGTGCTTCTTCACCATCACGGCCATAGAGAGTTTAGACTTTTTGAAAAGTGCCGCCTCCGTCTGCAGGTCTTCCGACTTCATCATCCAGATGCCGTGTACGAATTCATACGACTGTTTGACGGTGTATTCTTTCAGGTAGTTAAGGTTGGCGTGCATGTTTGGGCGCAGTTCTATAGCTCTTACGCCCCAGGTGGCAGAGTCTATCCAGGCGTAGCCCTGCAGCGCCAGGTCCACTTGCTTCTTTCCGACAAAATTCAACTTATAGGTCGTACGACCGTCCATTTTTACCGTATCTCTGAGGAAATAATCATAGGTGAGTGCATAGGCCTCAGGCGCAAAGGGGGATACGAAGGATTTTTGCACCATCACAAAAATGTCATCATAGACATTGATCTTGTCAAAAGTATAGTTGAGGATATTCCCGATCGAGTTATTATCTACTCCTGTAAATTTATCTCCGATAGTGACCCGCTTGGTGATTTTAGTACCGTGGTTGTAATACACATCTGTGAGGTCCTCCTTCATCAGGTTTGGCACATAGGTGGTTGTATCAAAAGAGTTGAAACCACTATACGCCAGCGCCGTATCCTGATTCTGAAACACAAACCGGAAGGGCCGGATCAGCCTCAGGTTGATCAGCCATGGCTTAGGGTTGATAATACCTATCTGGAGCTTTTGGTACTCTTGCAGCTTATAGTCCGGCAGGTTGTCCTCGCGGTTATATTTCTTATGGGCTACGACCTGGCGGAAAACATATAAGGCCGGTGTATCTACGATTTTGTGATGGCCCTTTTTGCCGCCATCTACGACCACAGGTGGTAGCTGCCTGCCGCCGCTGGCCAGGTCTATGGTGAGCGTCTGGGCTTTGCCCTTCTGTATCTTTATAGTCACTCGGTCGCCCACATAACCCACCTCCAGGCTATCGCCCCGCTCCAGTGTACGGATGTAGAAGAAGCCATCACCATCAGCAGTAGTACCCACAGTCGTACCTTTCAGGCGCACACTGGCATAGGCTGCCTTGCGCATTGTGGTGTCGGTCTGCTTGGAGTCTATCACATAGCCTTTGATCTCAGTATATTGGGCTACGGCCATCTGACACAGGCAGGCTACAAAGAGAACAAGGGCCGCTCTCAGAAAAAATGGCTTAGGTGGCTGTGTCATGCGTTTAAGGCCTGCAAATGTATAAACTTACAGGCGTTCTTCTCAATAAAATGCGTGCTCAAACTGACAAATACTGTTAAGCACAAGCTGCACAATGTCAGTGTGATAAACGTTTTGGCCAGCGAAAAATGCTATAGCTAAGATGCTGATACCGCCGGAAATGCATAAAATCAGCCTCGGAACCTCAAAATCAGCTCGGCAATCGGACAAATATTGCCCGGCATGACACACAGCCATTTACTCGAGGCAACTTTCTTGTCTACGTTCTTTCCTAAAATGTATTGGGATTCCCTCTGCGTCTCTCCGCCCCCGCCTGCCTGCCGGCAGGTCTGCAGTCAAAATTTCTTAGAGGCTAAACATTCAGATACTTCATAAAGGCATCATAGCGATCCTTTACATCCTCCTGGTAGTGCTGGTCCTGGCGCACATCTTTCACCTCATACTCATACCGCTCGAATGCTGCTATGATGGGTGAGAGTTCTATGGTATTCAGTTTCATCGTCACGTCTACCGTGCCGCTTTTCTGGTCTATCTCTGTATAGAGGTTCAGGATATTGGCGCCATTGTCCTCCACTATGCGCGCTATGGGCGATAGCTGGTAGTCTCGTACCGGCACAGACAGGGTCAGCATGCCGCCCTCGTCCATCACAGATTGCATTTTGGCCACAGCCTTCAGGCTGCTCTCCGCTGTGATCAGGCCGAGGTAGGTATCGTCCTTGCTCAGCACGGGTACTACTTTGGCATTGTGCTCCACGGCCGCTTTCATCACATCATACAGATGAGCGTTCTCAGTCACGTATGGGCGCTTGAGCGCTATCTTTAGTGTTTTGAGCGGATCGTTCAGGTGCTTCAGGGTGATGATATCATCCAGGCTCAGTATGCCTATATACCTGCCATCTTCCGTCACCGGTAGCTGGTTTACATTATACTCATGCATGTGCACTATGGCATTCTCACCGGTATCGTTGTAGTCGAGTGGTTTGATTCCTTCTGTTACTATATCGCGGGCGTACATTTCTCTCTCCTTTTTATCAAACGTGCGGTAGTCAAAGACCGCTGCCTTCCATATCAAATATAACGGCAATACGGTTATATACGTATATAGACGTACAAAAGACGCTCCTGTTTACGCTTTACTGTAAATTTTATGTAAAAATCGCTCCATGCAGGCGTTAAACTGCTCCGGCAGCTCCATCATCGGTGCGTGGCCGCACTTGTCCAGTATGGTCAGCTCAGAGTGGCTCAGCAGCTTGTGAAACTCCTCACCTACAAATGGTGGAGTGATGGTATCCGCCGCGCCCCAGATCAGGTTGCACGGTATGGTGATCTTGGCCAGGTCATCGCGCAGGTTGTGGCGCAGGGCAGATTTGGCTATGAAGATCGTGCGTAGCGCTTTATCGCGCGTATTGACTATATCATACACTTCATCCACCAGTTCTTTGGTAGCCAGTGCGGGATCATAAAATGTCTCCCCCGTCTTGCGCTTGATAAACTCATAGTCACTCTTGCGCGGATATTGGTCTCCCAGAGATGCCTCAAAGAGGCCCGAGCTGGCAGTCAGCGTCAGGGAGTGGACATTCTCCATGCGGCGCAGCGTATAGAGCAGGCCTATGTGGCCACCGAGGGAGTTGCCTATCAGGTTCAGGTTTTTCAGGCCGCGCATTTTGACGAACTCATCTACATGGTCTACCATACCCATCACAGAGGTGCGCTCCAGCTCCAGCCTGTATAGCGGCAGCAGTGGTATCACCACCTTGTACTGTGCGGAAAAATGATTGATCGTATCAGCAAAGTTGCTCAGCGCACCAAAGAGGCCGTGCAGCAGGAAGATGACCTCGCCTTCGCCCTGCTCTACCCATTTGAATTCTCCCTCCTCCTGTATCTGAAACTGCATAAAAAGCGGAATGCGCCAAATATAAATTAATAAATCAAATTCATGGTTAACTATCAGTGACCGCAAAGTATAGCGGCTCAATCAGGTATCCACCCGGGTTAAAGACTCAGCCGATGGTATTTTATTGCAGGTATGGCAATGTATTTTTATTCACCGCAGAGACGCGGAGGCGCAGGGACAAAAGCTTTGCTCAAAGCTTTTGTATTGCTTAAACACTTTGCGTCTTTGCGAGAAATATCTTCGCATTCCTCCGCGCTTCTCCGCCTCTGCGGTCAATGAAGATCAGCCTCTCAGGTACTCAAACCAATGGCGCACCATCTCTACGCCATACTCCGTCAGCACAGACTCGGGATGAAATTGCAACCCTGCTATAGGCAGCATGGGATGTGCCACGCCCATCACCTCTCCGTCATCCGTCTGCGCGATCACATCTAAATCACTCAGTGCGATATCCTCGAGTATCAGAGAGTGATAGCGCATCACCTCCGTACCCTGAGGTATATCTTTAAAAATAGGATGCTCCATATGTGTGATGGTCGTTGTCTTGCCATGCATAGGTACCTGTGCCCGCACCAGCCGTGCGCCGAAAAATTCACCTATAGCCTGATGCCCCAGGCAAATACCGAGGATAGGCTTCTGCTGCCAGTATGCGCGGATCATATCCATCGTGATGCCCGCATCCATAGGTGCCTTGGGCCCCGGCGATATCACGATAGAGTCAAAGGACAGCGCAGCGATATCTGCGATGGTTTTCTCATCATTGCGCACCACGATACACTCCTCACCTGCCTGCCGGATATAGTCGCGCAGCATATAGGTGAATGAATCGTAATTGTCTATGAGTAGCACCATCGCTG
>JAFDYP010000402.1 GCA_018267355.1 Bacteroidota bacterium | reverse complement strand
TGTCTGCAGGCGTGCCACTGATCGCTCTCCGGGCTCCAGATATGACCGCCAGCAGTACTCCGGTATATAGTTTTGTCCGCTTTCAGCGGATATTGCAGCTATATCTGTGACCAGCAGCGCATTTTTCATAGTAGCGTCAGAGTCATCAGGCAGATCTACTGTGTGCTTGAGCCCGATTCCTAGGCAATATATGGCTGCCAGAATAGTCATCGTCGTGCCCACAGTTTTGATGCTATGTCTGCGAAACAGCGAGTAGCAGAGACCATAGCTCATGATCAGTACGAGGTGAGTGGTATCATACCTGATGAGTGAAAAAACGGTCAGGGAAACACACGACACGGCAAATAGCAACCACTTGCCCCAACCCTGTGCCTGATATAATCGTATGGTCAGTGGTATATACAGGGCTAGCATCGTCAGCTGCACAGCTTCCGTCTGCAGCACACCGATATTGGCATAGAGAGAGGGATAAAAGCTAAAACAAAAGAAAATTACCGGTGCCCAAATCCTGTGGCGCACCAGGCCAAACACCATGAGGTAGAAGCCAGTGAGATATCCGATGATACATATTGAAAAAACGATCAATGACCCGGGGTAAATATGCCGGGTCACATTAAAGATAAGGTTTATCAGTATAGGCTGGGCAGATCCATAGTTGCCACTGACGCCTTGTATATAAGTATTGAGTGCATCACCCCACCAGACCCCAGGAGATAAAAAATAGAAGGTAACCCCTATCGCTATAAGCAGATATATAATGTTGGTGTTTACGAATCTTTTCATGCACGACAAGGAATGCTGCTTTTTCAAACTTATCAATAATATTCATCATTTTGTGCCCGCACCATATTGCAGTAAATATTCTCTATTTTAGAAGGGCAAAGCGCGCTGAATGATCGATCTTTTTGAAGCCATCAAGACCAACTGGCAGGCAGACCGGAGATATGCGGAGTCTGTACAAAAGGGCTATCACCCGCTGGACAAAAAGCTGTATAAGAAGTATAACCAGTTTCGTCCGGATGGGGCCAAGCCCGTATTTTGCTACCTGCCATTCAGCAGCATGACTTTCTCCTTCAACGGTGCCGTACATGTATGCGGATACAATAGAGATGTATTTCTGGGCAGATACCCGGAGAATACCATAGACCAGATCTGGCAGGGAGAGCAGGCCCGCAAGCTACGCGAGCACATGATGCACAATGACCTGGACTATGGCTGCCGTCACTGCAAGTTCTTTTTTGAAAAGGAGAAATTCTCCAACCTGCGCCCTCTCGTATTTGATAAGTACTATCAGAATACGGATGCGGTATTTCCCACAGTCTTTGAGTTTGAGCTGAGCAATGAGTGCAACCTGGAGTGCCAGATGTGCAGTGGCGAGGTATCGTCCAGTATCCGCAAAAACAGGGATAAACTACCCCCGCTGCCTACGCCTTATGATGATGCCTTTGTAGAGCAGCTGACGGCCTATATCCCGCACCTGCGCGAGGCAAAATTTTATGGTGGTGAGCCCTTCCTGATACCTATCTACTACAAGATATGGGATAAGGTAAAGGAGCTCAATCCGGGCCTGGAGCTTTTCACCATCACTAATGGTACTCACTGGAATAGCAAGATAGAGCGCCTCGTCACAGAGCTCAACTTTGACCTGGCGGTATCCATAGATGCCTATGACAAGGAAAAAGTAGAGCGTATCCGCAAAAATGTGGTGTATGAGAAGCTGATAGACAATATCCATCGCTTTAGCCGTATCTGTACGGACAAAGGAAAGCACCTCTCGCTGAGCTTCACCGTGCAGAAAGATAACTGGGAGCAGCTGCCATTGGTCATCAACCTGTGCAATGAGGTCAATGCCTTTATCTACGTCAGCTACCTGGAGCGGCCTATCAGGTTTTCGATAGCAGAACTACCACAGGATGAGCTGAAAAAGATCAGGGAATATATGGAGAAAGTATCCCTGCCACGACTCAGCTCAAAGGAGCGGCATAACTATAAATGCTTCGAAGACTTCAAAAACTACCTGGACCGCTATATTTCTAATGAGAGTGAGAAGCGCTATCACGACTACGAGTTTAGTACACACGCGCCGCCGCCACCGGCAGATAAAGAGGAGAAGCGCGCACCTGTCAACCCACAGATATACCTGAGGGAGCAGGATGAGCTGCTACAGTATATAGAGGAGCAGTATCAAGGTAAGGCCAGAGGTAGTGAGCGGCTGGAAAAGTCTGCGCTCCTGACCAAGATGGAAGACGCGCTGGCCGACTTCACAGAAGAAGAAAAGAAGATCCTGCGAGGCTATATGATGCAGACCAAATTTGAAATGGTGGCGGAGAGCATGGCGTCACTATCAGTAGAGAATCTGAAAAAACAATGCAGGGTCTCCCTGCAGATATCCTGACCGGTATAGACAGTGCAGTAATGATAAAGGAGCTAAAAAGTATACTCTTCAAGTCGATCAACTATCCGCGCCAGCGGTCCGGCCCGGACCTGAGTGCGGCCACTGTCAATGCTTATAATGCCTCGCGCGAAAGGCTCAATACCGACTACATCTGCCATGCGCCTTTCAGCAATATGTACTTCAATGTACACGGAGACTGTGCGCCGTGCTGGCTCACCTTTATAGACCCCGACTCGTATAAGGAGAAATCTATCCGCGATATCTGGTTTGGGGAGAAATACCAGACACTCCGCCAGAAGCTCAGGGACTACGACCTTACATTCCGCTGCAGCGTCTGCCTGAAAAACCTGCAGGTAGGCAACTATACCTCTGTGCTCGCCCGTGCCTATGATGTCAATCCGGTGCGGGAGTATCCTACCATGATGGAGCTGGAGATAGCCAATACATGCAACCTGGAGTGTGTGATGTGCATAGGTGAGCTATCATCTGCCATCCGCAAGAACAGGGAAAAACTGCCGCCTATACGCAGCCCGTATGATGATAAGTTTGTAGAGCAGCTGGAAGAGTTCATACCTCACCTCAAGGAGCTCCGCTTCAATGGGGGCGAGCCTTTTCTGATCAACTCCGTTTTCAAAATATTTGAAAAAGTAGAGCGGCTCAACCCCGGCCTGAAGATCGTGATAGCTACCAATGGCACAGTAGTAAACTACAAGGTAAAAGAATGGCTGAACAAGCTGAACATCCACATAAACTTTTCACTAGACTCACTCACACCAGAGATATATGAGGCCATCCGGGTCAATGCGCATTTTGACCGGGTCATGGAGCACTTCCATTTTTTCAGGGAATATACACGCGCCAATGGACGCACCATGTGCCTCATGGTAAATCCCATGCGCAATAACTGGCACGAGATGCCTGAGTTCATCCGCTTTGTCAATAAGCATGACATCAATATCTGGTTTAATACGATACACCGGCCTATAGAGTGGTCTATCTGGGCACTGCCATCGGAGACGCTGGCACAGGTCTATGGCCAGCTCAGCACTGTAGCCTATGGCAAAGAAGACCGCACGGGCAGCCTGTCTGCATACAATATCAGCATCTACAATAACCTGGTGAATGTGCAAATCAAGAACTGGCTGAAAGAAGCCGGTGAAAGGGAGGAGCGCGAGAGGCGTATGACTCACGTAGAGCAGGAGACAGATGCACAGCAGGCATTTGAGGCGGCTATGGCAGACTACGTGTATAAGAGCTTCAATGAAGGAGAAGAGCAGAAAAAATACCGCCTGCAAAATGCGCTGGAAAAAACGGGCCTGATCGTAGAGCGTATCAGGGAGCGCCACCCCCATATCGAGTTTTACAAGATAGTGAGAGAGGTACCCGCCGATGTTTTTTACAATCAGATCGCAAACCGTAGTCTCAACGACCTCCTCTCAGAATTTGAACAGCGCTTTGGCACACCTACTGCCGGGCATTAAATTGTGCTGCAAAGATCAGCTGCAGCTCACTCAGCTCCATTTCTGCTATCATAGACGCAAATACCAATGGCGGCGCCTGCGATGACATAGCGAGGATCTGCGCACGGTACGGGTGCTTTTCTATCTCTGTGGCCAACACTTTCAGTTTGTCATATAGTACAGTATCAGATGTGGTGCCGCTGTGCCTGTCTGCCGCAGTGATAAAGCAATACAGGCTGTCGGCCTCCCTGCCCGGAGGTGTCTGTGAGAAAGATGCGGCCAGCTCTGCCTGCAGCTCACGCTGGCTCTCTGTGAACCCCTTGTGCTCCCCGGCTATGAGCCTGTCTATCAGCCCCCCTATATGGTCAGTGGACCACACTGCATCATATGTCCTGGCGGCGGTACCGGTCAGTATCTGTTGCTGCTCTTTTTTCTCCACTAGCCACCCCCTCAGCAGCGCTACAAAATCACGGTATGCAGTGATGCTCAGGTTGCGCGGGCTCTGAGGGTTGCCCTCTACCTGCGGCAGCGTGTATGCCTCCAGATAGGCCACCACCTCTTGCAGCGCATCCAGAGGCAGCTCCCGGAGCGATAGATCCAGCGGCGTGAAGACCACATTGAAGTACAGCGCGATATTCCTCGCAAGGCAAAACTCCAGCATCTCCGGCAGCTCGCGCCAGTTGGTCGTGATAGGGCAGGCAGCCATGGAGATAAACGTCTTCTTGCGCCGTGTATAGTCCAGGAAAAATTCGAGGTTCTCCATTACCCGGTCAAAATTGCCATTGACACGGATCTTCCTGTAGGTTTCTTTATTGACAGAGTCTATGGACAGGATAATGCCCGCGTGCAGCCCTTCCAGAAGATTTTTTATCCTGTTATTCAGAAAAGTACCATTGGTGGTGATATGCATCCGGATGCCCGGATTGATCCTGAGTATCCGCTCCCATATAGAGAGGTATATGTCTATCATAAACGGCTCACCACCCAGAAACTTGGCATCTGTGAGATGCGGTATGAACTCCTCCAGCTCATCTACGAATTTTTCGTTGTATGGAGAGAAGATAGGCGGTAGTTTCTCCCTGTTGCGCCGTATGCTGGAGGAGAAGCTGCCATTGCACATGATGCACTCCAGGTTGCACTCATTGCTCAGCTCAAACTCCATGACCCTGGGATAGGCTATCTGGCCGGTCCACATACGCCTGATGCCCGAGCTGACAGCGGCTAGCCTGCCTTCCGCAAATTCGTCATAATACCGTGCCCTGACCCCCTGATGGTTTCCCACTTCTATCATTTTGCCACACTCCAGGCATCCACCGCCCAGGTTGTTTTCTGCTACATAGCCGCGGAGGTCTGCCAGTCGCAGCCCCTCCCATATCTGGCGTATGGTCTGCTCCGGCCATTTGCCCAGCACATGCTTGAAATTGTAGCAGCAGGCCCTGACCTCACCCGTCTGCTCAAAGTTGAGATTGACAGCCGGAGCATGGCATACGATATTCTTATTCGCGCAGGAGCGGGAGGCATTGTAGGAGCGTATGGTCTCGGGAGACAAAATCATAATGCTATAACGGGAGGGACATCAAAAATAACGAAAATGGCGTATTCTATTGGCTATGCGTCCTGCTGCTGTCTGCGGCGGAGCATACAGCCCGTAGCGCTCCATGAGGGCGGCCAGCGTAGAATGCATGGGGAAGTCGGCCTTTGAGATATTCCTCGACCTCCACTCTTCATTTTGCCAGTGTATAAAGAGCCACTCCTGCGGAAGCGTGTCACCATGCCGCACATATCTGACGGTCCGGTCCCACTGATCAGGGTTGCTTACTCCACGGCGTATATAGCTGCAGAGCCCATAGTCGCTCACGCCCTTATTGAGTATCTCTATAGGTTTGTGCCAGTCAGTATTGTGCTCATCTACAGTAGCGCTGGCCTCCTCGTAGCAGTGCAGCATCATAGCGCTGCGGGCCGGGCACTTCATCACATTGCCCACTACCTGAAGCTCATGGTGGTCTCTGAAAAAGTACGGCATATCTATAGTCAATGGTTGCAGGCAGGTCACATCCATATCTACCCACCAGCCACCATGGTCATAGAGCAGCTTGTAGCGAAAGATATCTGAGAAACCGGCTACGCTTCCTTTGCCATGTCCATACTTATTGTGCCGGCGATAACTGAAGACACGATCTGCAGGGATGATCTCTGTAGCGTCACAGACCTCAGTGCCTGCCGGTAGCGGGGTGCTGAGCGGCCCATATAGCCACAGCCGGAATCTATGCCCCTGCGCCAAAAAGGAGCTGATGGTCAGCAGCTCTATCCGGCTGAGCCGGCTGCCTATCCAGAGGCCATTTACTATTTCGTTGTCAGCTGTCATGAGCTTGTGATATGCTGTTTCACATCTCTCCATACCAGCCAGTCCTCATCGCCCCAGTGGTGGTAGATGTGTATGAAGTGAGGGTGCACCAGCGCACCTGATGTGCCGATCTGCCAGGTCAGACCGCCCCTATAGGCTATCCCTTTATTGTGATAGTCTGCTATCAGGTTGTACGATACAGGCAGCATAGGGTGCTGCTGCAGGCCGAAGTGCCAGACTGAGGCGGCCAGGGTGCCCTGGTCTCGTGTCCGCCACGCTGTATCGCTAAAGATGCTGATCGTAGCCTGGTGCCAGTAGTCCAGAAAATCGAAAGAGCGATCGTCAAAGAGGAATACGCCACCATTCCAGTGCTGCCAGGTGGCCGGATGTACAGTGACCCCAAAGCGGTCCCGGATATGATCATGCAGGTGCGTGCAAGACAGGCGTGTCAGTGAGCTGCCATCGGGGCGCGACCACTCCCGGCTCTCCGGGTCATAGCAGAAGCCTGTTTTTTCTGACACATACCTTATATCGTCTTTAGCATGATTAGGATAGGCCAGCTGCCTGCCCACAGCATCGTACCATATTCCGGCTAGCTTATCCATTTTATACTTCTCATTCAGATGATAGTAGCGACCCGGCAGGAGGTACCGCAAGCGGTGCCAGGCATAGGCCCAGCTGCTTTTTTTACTGGCTGCTACACCCTGCTCTATCTCGGCTATGCAGGCGTCTATGTACAGCAGACCGGGCAGGATGTTTTGCTGGAAGTCATCAAAATAATGATAGGGCAGCGGGCTATCCCTTCTGAATGCATCTATACAGCCGCAGTGTACGGCAGATGGGCTAAACTCATCCAGCGTACAGTGATCTGTGCAAAACGTGATAGGTGCCACATAGTGATGGAAGATGCTGTCTACCTCCTGGTCCAGCGCTACGACATCCGTATCGAGGTAGCAATAGCGCCGGCCCGCTGGCAGTATCCTGTGCAGGCTGGTCTTGAGGTAGATGCTGGCCTGATGGTGATCGTATGCCGCTGGTGTAGCAATATCTACTATATCATCATGCAGTACAGGTATATCGTTTCGGCGGGTATCTGTCACCACGGTGATATGGCAGGCAGAGTAGCGCCGCAGCGCGGCCAGTGACAGGTGCAGGGTATCTATATGCTCGCGCCCGCCGCATACTACGAGTACAAATGTGTGATCTGACCGGCTCATTCCTTTTGCTCTGCGCTACGCTTTCTTTTGAAATAATCTACTGCCGACATATTTTCCTTGCGCAGGTCTATGCCAAACAGTAGCAAGGTATAGTAGATAGTATAATTGATCACTGCAGATACAAAAGTACGAACGGGCAGCCACAGGCCAAACCATATACGTATGAACGGAATGGCCCTGTAGCCGTGCTGCATAGCATCTGCGCTGAGCACATACAGCCGCGCATTGAATAAGGTGATATGCAGTATGAGTACGACCAGAAACCAGCGGTCATCCATAGAGAGCAAGACAAGGTAAAACACGGGCAACCACTGCTCGTAGATATGATTGGGAAAGTAGCGCAGAGGTGCCTCGGGTATATCCTCACGCAAAAGGAATGCATACCAGAAAAAATCCTGCAGCGCCAAAAAAAATACCAGTACAGCTCCAAGCGCCAGCCGCCACTGATCTACCCCCATGACAGCAAAGAAAAGCAACACGCAAGACAGCTCTGCGGAGCAGAGCCACCTCAGTGCAGTGAATATTTTTTTGTGGTCGGCATGCATCACATAGGTGCGCGTACCTGTGGCGGTGTCAGCCTCAGCATCTTCATACTGATGCACCAGTATATTGCGCATCCCGGCCAGGAGCTGCCACGACAGCAGGAACGCGAGCGGTATATACCACTGCGGCGCAGGAGCACCCGCCAGCGCAAAGGTATATGCAGCCAGCGCCACAGGCACGGCGTGTGCATAGAGGGCATCTGTCAGGATACCGAGCGCTCCTCTCTCCTTGAGCCGGATGGGCGGATAGGAGTATACCACAAATAGCGTCAGCTCCAGGCCGATCAGCAAAAAGCTGATGCGATCGGCTGGCAGATAGAGCCATGGAGCAAGAGTGAGCGCGAGCGACAGTATAAAAAGCCCTGTGCGCAGCACGAGTGATTTGCCCAGTAGGAAATTTCTTTTTCCCGCCGCTTTGTCCTTATCCAGGTCAAAGAGATCATTGATCAGATAGCCCAGGGAGGCAAACCCCGCGATGACCGCCAGCGAAAGCAAAGCCAGCACCGGAAACCTACCCGCAGGTATGTGAAACCATAATGAGAAAAGATAGACAAAACCCATGAGCAGGGCAGCCTTGCTGCTCCACCAGTCATCTGCCCGAAAGATCTTGCCAGCCTTCATTTTACTGCGGCCTGTTCAGGAAATACAGATGCTTCTCCTTATTGATATCAAAGGGAGGTTTCATCACTTTGACCTCGTAGAAATCGATAGGGAATACATAGTCCTCCCAGGATATTATTTTGCCGATGTCAAAGAGGTTCTGAAAGTCATTTGATATAGTGAGGTGCTCAAACTCTTCCGTCCTGATCTCAGGCGTCTTGACAAAGAGAAGAATAAAGTTGAGCCTGCGGATCGTCTTCATCACTTCTGTGAAGTCGGCTACATTGTAGGCATAGGCCTGGTTGATAGCTGCGATGATATTGTCTATGCGCCTGCCGTCCTCTGCATTGGGGTGCTCTCTGCGAAAGAGGTCCTTGATATAAAGTATGCCGCCGGGCTTGAGTACTTTATAGGCTTTTTCTATCAGTAAATTCTGATCCGGAGAGTGGCCAAACGACTCCAGGAATAGTACACGGTCAAAAACGTTTTCACCAAAGAACTGATCTATATCATGGTAGTCTCCCTGCCTGATGATCACCGTGCCTTTGAGTGTTTTGTCTGCAAGGATCTTTTTTGATTTTGCTACCTGATAGTCCGAGATGGTTACACCGGTGATATCTGCCTGCAGGCGCGAGGCAAAGTATGACGCGGGACCGCCCACTCCGCAGCCCGCGTCTAGTATGCGCTGGCCATCCCTCAGCTCGGCGCTCTGCATGGTATAGTCCAGATAGTCAGTCACTTGGTTGGTACGGAAGGCCTGTATGACCTCTCCATATACCTGCATGAATTTATCTGTGTTGTCATTGTAAAAATTTCTCACCTGCTCCACACCTGTAGGCGGCGTAGCGGGAGCGGTCGCTGCAGGGCGCGGCCAGAGTTTAGAAAATACAGATAGCATAGCGTGTGTAAGATAGATAAAAGCTGCATGCACGGCAAACGCTGACATCTGAGAGCTTTTAGTTTGAGTCGAAATGAACTAAATTGCAAGGGAGATGCATTTAGTAGCACCCATATTTATAGACGCTGACCTGCAGCGGCAGTTTGACTCTGACGGGTATGTCAAGATCCGGATACTGGATGAGGCTAAAACACAGCTGCTGCTTGACTTTTTTATGGCCTATCAGCAGCAGCACGCAGTGATCCGGAGTCTCTATCAGTCTACTACACATACCAATGACCCTGCCCTGATCCGCCTGGTAGATACCAAGATCAAATCTATCCTGCAGCCAGAGCTCGATAGGTTCTTCCGGGATTATCTGCCCATGATGTGTACCTACATCACCAAGCAATCCGGAGAGGGGTCTGAGACAAGGATACACCAGGACCCGAGCTTTGTAGATGAAAGCAAATATGTGACCGCCAATGTCTGGGTAGCGCTGCATGATATAGACCATCGCAATGGCAATTTGTTTTTTGTAAAGGGCTCCCATAGGATGGTCCCATCACTGCGTGTCACTCCCGGATGCCCCACCTCCTATGATCTGGTACAGGATCTGCTGCCAGACTACATCACGGAGGTACCGGTACGTGCCGGAGAGGCCATTATCATCAACCATGCTGTCATACACGGTGCTACGGCCAATCTCTCAAACCACCCCCGCATAGCGGCTGTCATGGCTATCAGGTCTGCCGCCTCAGAGCTCCTGTACTACTATATGGAGCCGGATGCCCCAAGAGACAAGATCGAAAAATACGCCTTTGACCTGGACACATTCTTTCACCTCAAAAAGGATGGCCGTCCGGATGAATCCATGTTTCAAGAGTATATCAGATGGGACTTCCCACAGATCAGCAGGGAGGATTTCATTTCATTTATGAATACATTCGGCAAGCCTGCAAAGGCACAGTCTTGGTTTGAAAAATTTTTTTTATCATGACCCGGCTATTTCGATCACAGGCGCTCCAGGATGAGTTTGACCTTTATGGTTTCGTCAGGCTTCCATTGCTATCAGCATCTCAGGTAGATACGCTCACAGAGGGCTACAAGACACTGGCAGAAGCGCACCGAAATATAGGACTCCCCTTTACTACTACCAGCCACAGCAATGACCATGAACTGATCGGCGCGGCAGATGATATGATAGCGCGGATACTGGGACCGGAGATGGATAAAGTCCTGCTCAATTATCGACTTCTGTTTGGCAATTTTCTGATCAAGCAAAGTGGGCCGAAGTCCGCCACGCCCCTACATCAGGATACTTCATTTGTAGATGAGAGCCGATATAGCAGCATTAGCGTATGGGTATCTCTCGTAGATACTGACCAGCAAAATGGCTGCATGCGCTTCATCAGGGGTAGTCATCACTTCAGGCATTTACTGCGCCCTACGCATAGTTATGCCTGGCCTTTTGACGGAGTACGCGAGGAGCTGACCGGCCTACTGGAGGACTTTCCCTCGCAGCGTGGCGAGGCTTTCATATTTCATCACGGTATCATTCACGCGTCCTATGCTAATATGACTGCGTCGCCCCGTGTAGCGGCGGTGATGGCCGCCTATCCCGGAGAGGCAGATCTGCTGATGTACTTTGCCGACGAGAAGGACAGCAATACCGTCAGCAAGTATAAAATGACAAAGGATGCCTATCTCCGCTTTGTAAAGGGCACACCGCCTGCAGCAGATCTTACAGAGAAGCTCCAGGCAGACTATAGCCCGGTGACGCCCGCCCAGCTCCGCGATATGGTCATAGCACGGTCCGGATATACCTCTGATTATTATTCACCAGCCGCCGTGGCTGATCATTGATCCCAGTCTATGCAGCAGGTATTTATAGATCCGGGCGTACAGGCACAGTTTGATAGAGATGGCTATGTCAAACTGAAGCTTTTCACACCTGAGCAGATCACCGCCCTACGTACGTACTATGAAGAGGTCAGGAGCAAGCATGAAGCAGCGATCAATGACCCTGCCTTGTATTCATCTGTAGAAACCGGCGACTCTGAGCTACTGATAGCTATAGATCAGCTGCTGAAAGGTATCGTCAAAGACCAGATCAAGGCTACGTTTCAAAATGTACAGCCTATGATTTCCAACTTTCTCATTAAAAACAGCGGAGATACGACAGAGCTGATGCCACATCAGGATCTCACCTTTGTAGATGAACCGGATCATTGCTCATTCAATCTCTGGATACCACTTCAAAAGACGGACTCTCATAGCGGTCAGCTCCGGTTTCTGCCTGGCAGCCATCGCATTATAAAAACGCTTCGCGTAGTGCCATCCTATCCACGCCCATACCTACCCTATATAGACACCATGCGGGCATTATCAGTACCTGTGGAGACTGAAATAGGTGAGTGTGTAGTGATAAACCATGCTGTGATACATGGCTCTTCGGCCAATCTCACTGGCCAGCCGCGCGTAGCTATCATCATGGGGTTCTGCTCTGCGGGCACTGATATGTACTATCACTACATGCCCGATGGAGACCATACCCGTATAGAAAAATACAGGATGCGTGAGGAGGATTTTTATCACTTCAAACCGGACGGGCGTCCCGTATATGCGCAGCAGGTAGCGACCATAGCACATACATTTGATCCGATATCAGGACCAGATTTTAAGAAATGGGTGCGCCGGCAAAACTATATTGACCTATGGACCAAAGCAAAGCTGATTTATTTTAGGTCATATAAAACATCAGGTAATGATAAATGATAAGGACTATGCCCAGGCTCTGGACACGATGGGATTTTGCGTAGCTCCACTTTTCTCACAGGACCAGATAAATGCTATCAGGGGGGTTTATGAGGAGTTTGTGGTCAAGGACTCTGTAAAGGGGCTGATCGCGAGCCATAGCAAGATAGGTGCGGAGAAAAACCTCCGCCTCCGCGATGCGCTAAAGGCCATAGTAATGCCAGCCTTGGAGCAGCACTTCTCGGGATTCGATTTTTTCATCGGCGGTTTTATGGTCAAGGAAGGTGGCAATATGTCAGAGCTACCCCTGCATCAGGATTGGTGCATTGTAGATGAGACACAGTATAAGAGCTACCAGATATGGGTACCACTGGAACTGTCTCATCCGGCCAATGGTGGAATGTTCGTCCTGCCGGGCAGTCAAAATTTTTATCAAAACTACCGGTCTGGTAGCTACGGCATACCCGGTGTCGTAACCGATGATGCACTCAGACAATATGTCGTAGATATGATCATCCCACCGGGGCAGGCTATTGTTTTTCACAAT
>JAFDYP010000401.1 GCA_018267355.1 Bacteroidota bacterium | reverse complement strand
TACTAAGGAAAGCAGCTACCAGGCCGACCGGGATAGCCTACCCATACACTGGGGTGACGGTAGCCCGGATGACATTATCTATAGGACCAATGGCCCCAATGGCCCTAACGGAATACCGGGCGGCCAATCTCTGGGCAATGACATCAAGAAGAATGTGTATATAGGTATCCATACCTACCCGGGTGCGCCATCTCCCCCTAATAATTTCTATGTGATATCTATGACGGACCCTAACCGGAATTCTGATATCACCAATATCACTAATTCCGTAGATGTGCAGTTTTACCTGGAGGATACGATCTTCTATCCTACCAATATCCAGAATATAGGATTGAATCACTCGCCTATACTACTCAACCCTCCTATAGATTTTGCCAACGTGAACGATACCTTCTATCACAATCCGCTGGCCTATGATCCTGATGGTGACAGCCTGGATTTTATACAGATAGTACCGCTGCAGGGGCTGGGCAATCCGGTACCAGGGTATTTCTCTCCGTATACTAATCCGTATGTGATGGGCGATACGGAGACGCTGGACCGGCACACGGGCATGTATATGTGGGCGGTGCCACAGCTGACGGGTATTTACAATGTAGCTTTCATCGTGAGGGAGTACCGGCGCAGGTTTCTGCTCAGTACCATCATCCGCGATATGCAGATCATAGTAAACGCTGATACTAACCATCCCCCAAAGGTGGCCCAACTGATGGATACCTGTATCCGTGCAGGAGATCAGCTGCGCGTCAGTTTTTCTGCCACGGATCCTGATCACGGCCAGGTAGTGACACTGACAGCCAATGGCGGCCCCTTTGTGGTGCCTGATAGCCTGAGCCCTGCCACCTATACCTCCGTCACCGGCAACCCGGCTACGGGCACCATGGTCTGGAATACGGTCTGTCTGGACATACGCAGCCAGCCCTATCAGGTGCTCGTGAAGGCGGTAGACAATAACCATATACCCCTGGCTGACCTCAAGACCTTCAATATACAGGTCATACCACCGCCACCGCTCAATCTGCACTCCGGCATCAACTCAAAAAAGATACGCCTGGCATGGCACTCCTACCTATGTGACAGTATCAGCACCTTCCGGGGCTTCTCAGTATGGAAGCGTGTAGGCAGTAATCCGTTCATACCAGACTACTGCGAGACCGGACTGGCAGGCCGCGGCTACAGCATGATAGCCGATAAGATATTTGACACGACCTATCTGGATCAGTCTGCGGTAGGCGGCCAGGAGCTCTGCTATCGTATACTGGCGCACTTCTCGCGCAAATCTCCCAACGGGCAGTATGAGTATGATATGGTGGTAAGCGTGCCGTCTAATGAGACCTGCGACTCGCTACCATATGATGTGCCCGTGATCACCAATGTGAGTGTACTGGAGACAGATCCATCTCTCGGCAAGATGTATGTGGAATGGACAAAACCAAAGGCGGGCATAGGAGGACTGGATACGGTGCTCAATCCACCGCCGTACCGTTTTGATCTGTACCGCAATCCGGGTTATACGATCGGCTCTGCAGCGCTCATCCATAGCGTGACACGTCCTGACTTTGCCTCGCTGATAGACACCACCTATACTGATACGCTGCTGAATACAGCCGATACTCCATACACCTACAAGGTACTCTTCTACTCTACAGGCGATACGGTGGGCGGCACCAGCAGCGCCTCATCAGTATACCTGCAGCTGCATCCGAGCGATAGCAAGATACGCCTCACATGGGACTATAGTGTGCCGTGGACGCAGGATACGTTCCAGATATACCGCCGCGATACGAGCAGCACAGTCTTCCACTACGTGGGGACCACAGATGTATCGTCCTATATAGATACCGGCCTGACCAATGACTCTACCTACTGCTACTATGTGAGCGCCTATGGCCACTACACCAGCAGCCTGATCAAAAAGCCGCTCATCAACCTCTCTGAGATCAAATGCGGTGTACCTATAGATACCATACCGCCGTGCCCGCCGCTGGTGTCTGTCACTAACAACTGTACGAATCCCGCACCGGATACTTTCTACTATATCAACTACTTGAGCTGGGAAAATTTCACAGACTCCTGCGCCTCCAATACGATCAAGTACCGCATCTACTATGCCCCCGACTCCGGTGCCATGACGCTGATAGACTCTGTATCAGGCATAGCCAATACAACCTACAACCACATACTGGACCTGAATATAGCCGGCTGCTATGTAGTGACCGCTGTAGACAGGCACAATAATGAAAGCGCCAAAGTAAACCGGGTCTGTATAGATGACTGTCCCAACTACGAGCTACCCAATACCTTCACGCCAAATGGCGATGGAGCGAACGATCTCTTCACCCCACGACATCCATACCGATTTGTCTCAAGAGTGGAGTTTAAGGTATTTACCCGCTGGGGAGAGAAGGTATTTGAGACCACTGACCCTGAGCTGCGGTGGGATGGCAAAGACCAGAAATCCGGCAAAGAGCTCTCTGAGGGTGTCTACTACTACTCCGGCTACTACTGGGAGCTGGGCCTGCGCGGCGAGGTACGCAAACCACTGCCACAGAAAAACGGTGGCGGCTTCATCCATCTGATAAGAGGTAAATAAAGAAATGTTCACTGGTATCATAGAGGCGACAGGTACTGCCGCCGCCATCACACATGACAAGGGCAATCTGGAGCTCTGGGTCGCATCACCTATCTCAGGCGAGCTAAAGATAGACCAGAGTGTCTCGCACAATGGCATCTGCCTGACAGTAGTGGAGCTGGCGCCGGGCAGGCATCGCGTGACCGCTATAGAAGAGACACTGCGCAAGACCAACCTCGGCGAGCTACGCGAGGGGCAGGTGATCAACATAGAGCGCTGCATGGCTGCCAATGGCCGCTTTGACGGGCATATCGTGCAGGGGCATGTGGACCAGACCGGCGAGTGCCTCTCTGTGAAAGATGAAAATGGCAGCTGGCTATATGAATTTCGCTATACGCCATCGGCTCAAAACATCATCGTAGAGAAAGGCTCGATCTGTATCAACGGAGTGAGCCTGACAGCCTTTGATGCTATAGAGGATCGCTTCAAAGTAGCAATCATACCCTACACCTATGAGCACACTAATATCCATGAGGTACAGCCGGGCACAAAGGTCAACCTTGAGTTTGATATCGTAGGAAAGTATGTAGCGAGACTGATGAACTTTAAAAGCTAGAAGCTACCAGCGCAGTACAAAAGCCTTTGCTGTACAATCGTGATATGGAAGGCCCGCCTCATCACACTCTTCTTTCCATTTCTTGAGTTGCCAGGGTTTGACAGAAGTATCAAAAACTAACTGCCTCCAGTGCGCATAATCATGCAGCATGGCTATAGAACCTGTATAACCTGATGAAACCACTATGACGTCTGTATTTATGGCGGAAGAAGGCAAAGAAGTGGCGGACTTGTCTACGATCATGATGCGCTTGCCCGAAGCGGTATATATTTTGCCATAGGGCAGGGCGATGCATTCCCTGGTACTATCCATGCATATCTCATGCGCTGTGCCTGCTGCATACCAGTGGTCACGTATATGATATCGCATCGTCTTTTCATTATGCAGTACCGCAGTATCAAAGTCATAGACTACCGTACCACGACTGATCACGCTGATCGCCTTTTGCCCTCTGACAGAGTAGATGCATATCTCATTTAGCCGGTCATGGCGTATAGTATCGTATGAGAAAGCGGTACAAATCACGAGTAGTACACAGAGCGCAGCGATGAGTACCGTGGCCCTGCGGCTATACATAAACCATAAGAAAAAGGCTATAAAGGTGTATAGCAAAATCATCTCTGGCGCGCTGATCATGATGCCTTTGGTCAAAGCATGCGGCATACGGTCTATGGCGTATACGGCCTCATTGGTCCATATAAGCAGATGATCAAAGAGCCAGCCGATGGCATCTGAGAGATATGGCAGCCATCCTACACAAAAGAGCAGCATACCGGCCACCAGCACAAAATTACTCAAGGGTATCACCGCGAGGTTGGCCAGCAGGAAGTAAGTAGGAAAATTATGAAAGTACAGGAGGCTGACAGGCAGTGTAGCGATCTGTGCAGCGAGGGAGACGCTTATCAGCCCCCAGGTCCAGCGCGAGAGCCAGTTGACTGAATGGGATACGTAGGGGATATTCCTTTTTACCAGATCGGTATCTTCTACCATGCCAAAGATCATCGGATAAATGAGAACAATGCCAGCTACAGCTATATAGCTGAGTTGAAAACCAACATCGGCGATATAATAAGGATCGCATACCAGCAGGACAAAGCAGGACACACCAAGCACATTATAAATGCTCACATCCCGGTCCAGCAGCTTTGCTGCCGTGATCAGCGAAAACATCCAGACAGAGCGCAGCACCGGCGGGCTCAGCCCTGTGAGGCCGGCATAGAAGATCATGACCATGATCACGATGATGCCCTTTGCTATCTCTGTGCGCCGCTTCCTATCCATCCAACCGAGCAGCAGATTCAGTACAAAGTACATGACGCCCACATGCAGTCCTGACACACTGAGCACATGCAGCACGCCACTGGCGGAGTAGGCCTGCATCACATCGTCCGTCACATAGTCGCGATAGCCGAGCGTCAGGGCCGTAGCCACGGCCAGCTCTCCCTCGGTATGCACATATTTTTTGATCAGCGAGAGAAAGTAGGCCCTGACAGCATAGATATGCGTCAGTAGTATGTTTCCCCCATCTCCTCCGGCCACCTGCCAGGTACCATCCCTGAGATATACGCGGTGGTAGATATGATGCAGTGCCTGATACTGCCTGTAGTCAAACTCATCAGGATTTTTAGGCAGATCATATTCTTTTACCACTCCGTGGAAAATGACCTTGTCTCCATAGTGCAGCGCCTCGCTTTGCTTATCTCTCGCTATCGTGGCGAGCACTTTGCCACTAGATGGCAACACCGTATCGCCCGTAGATATGGCAGTAATGTTTATCAGGGCATTGACAGCTTTATCTTTCAGCACGGGCGGCTCCGTTATCACCCCTTCATATCCCTGGGCAGCTACAGACAGGTGAGCGAGATGATACTGGTCATTTGTATCTGTATGTAGCCAGGCCACGGCATAGCCGAGAGCGAGCATCATAGACACGATGGCCGCACCCGCGGCATAGCGCCAACGGTAGACGGCGGCGATATCCTCCTGCAGGTGATACCATATCAAAACTGCCGCAGACAGCGACAGTACTACAAGCGCAGGAAAAAGTAACTGAGAAGAAGCAATACCAATACCTATGCCCATCATAAAGGGCAAGAGGAGCCTGACCATAGGCATCTGGTTCCACACGGAGCGGGTGTGCTGCATCGCTACCGGCAAGGTAGGCAAATCCGTTCCTCTTGCCAAATTGCGCTATTTCGGCTTGCCACGGGGATTGGTTATTTTTATACGACAGATGTCACTTGACTATTTCATACAGAAGTTTAATAGTGTGGCGCACTATGATCGCTTCCCCTGGCAGGCTATGCTCATGACCATAGGGGTCACAGTGGCCTGCCTGATCATAGAGGCTGTATCTGTAGGCTGGCGGCGCTCATCTATCTATCAGCTAGCCACACGCGGCCGGGTACTTCACAATGATGTTTTCTCCTTCCTGTTTTTTCTCACAGGCCTTACGCAGCTTGTAGGATTGTTATTCTACGCAGGTATCTTCTACTTCATCTACGGCCAGGTGATGAAGCATGTAAACTTTCACCTGATCGCTATGATACCGAGTGTACCAGTGCAGTTTTTTATCATGCTGCTCATCACAGACCTGCGCGACTATGTGATCCACTACTATCGCCATCATCTGGGCTGGGTATGGGAGTTGCACCGCTTTCACCATTCAGCGGAGGACATGACGATCCTGACATCCTTTCGCAGCCATGCGGCAGAGGGTGTGCTGACGGACTTTTTCTCCATGATCGTATTTGTGCTGATGGG
>JAFDYP010000400.1 GCA_018267355.1 Bacteroidota bacterium | reverse complement strand
CTGCTACGCAGACCTTTATTCTTCGCAATCTCTGGATAGAAGACGGGTTTAAAGTGACGGAAGCTTTTCTAAAAGCCTTCGCAAAGGCTATTAAACAGTTTGCTGCTTTCAATCGCTGTGATACTATCAAGATAGAAAAGGCTGGTATAAACAGAGCATCACTTTCACTACTAAAGCAACTGCTTAAATAAAAAATGCGACCGTTTTCAGGATCGCATTTCAAGGTCTTATCTTGATCTTGATTTACTGGCTACAGGTTTTGCTTGCCTCCCATGCCTGTATATTGGCTATTGCCGTTTGTACGTTGGCCGGAGCTGTGAAGTTAGACGTAGAGGTGAGCTGGCCGAGTGTAGAGAGCCAGTTTTCTACGGTAGCAGCATCAGTGCTGATATTAGACGGGATGGTGATGTTTGTGCCATATATTTTAAGTGTGGCCAGTAGGATCAATGCAGTCTTGGCATCATTGTCCGGGGTATAGTACTGGGTAGCGACCTGAGAAGCTGTATAGGTGTAGCCACCTACCGTCACACTGCTCACGCCATAAGGCCATGATGACTCGCCATTAAATAAAACTGCCGCAGGCGTCAGGCAGGTATCGCTGGTGCAGGTAGCCTTGCAGTAGCTGAAGTAGTATGCAGAAGAGTTGTAGCCGCAGCTATTGCTGGTGTAGCGGGTACCACGGCCCCAGGCCGCTGTGCTACCGCCACCGTAGCAGCCACCCCATCCACCATATGAAGTACGCACATCTGCCTCAGCAAATACGCTGAAACAGCTGCCCAGTGCCGCCATAGGGATAGTAAAGGTGTACGTAGTGGTAGTGTTGTTGCTGAAATCGTGAGAGTATGGAAACTGGCTCACATTCACACTACCGTAGCGTGTAGGCACCTGATTGGCATTGCCTACATAGAGGTGCACATTATCCAGCTTATAGTTGCCGGTGGTGGTGTATGTCACCTTCAGGTAGTTAGGATCGTTTGACACGGATACAGTTCCCACCGTGGTACCCTGACCGGACTTCAGGTCTACTACCGTAGCCGGGCCGCAGTCTGCGGTGGGAGTAGGAGTAGGATTGCAGGATGGCGGGTTGCGTACGTAGCCGCACTTAGAGATGTTTTGAGGGTCATTGGTAGGTGCAGGGGTATCTTTTTTACAAGATACCATAGCTGCGAGCAGAAATGCCGTACACGCAGCGAGGAGGAGACTTTTCTTCATAAAAGTAGAGTTTGGTTTGCAGAAAATAGGACTTCAAAGATATACCCAAACCAATGCCAGCGCAAGGGCATTGGCCGAAATATGAAAGGCATCGACCGTAATAGTATAACAATACACAGAAGCGAAAAAAAATACCAACTGATTGGGCAAAGATCACCTCAAAATGTAAATACCATATAACCTGTCGCCGCAAGAGTAGATAGAGTCTTGGAGAATGCCGGGCTGCTTATAGCTGCCCGGGCATCTGTCATAATCGCGATAGCTCGTGATATAATATTGCGCATGGGCTGTATCTGTGTCTATCAGCCATTCTTTATCTGCGGCAGGCAGCATGTCATAGTTGCGGTCACCGGGGTAGTGCTGGAATGAAACGTATATGGGACCTTTAGCTCCATGATGATCATTAAAATACTCTATGGCCTGCTTGTATCCGATCCCCCAGTAGTCCATCTCAAACTGCGTGTAGACAGGATGATAGATGGCGTGGGCCACATGATTGAAATAGACATACTCAAAAGGGTGACGCCTTACTATCTCTACAAGGCTGTCTGAGAGAGAAAGAGCGACCAGTGCGATCGTAGTATATCGGATGATAATATTGCGAGAGCTATATAAATTATCTATAGTGTATACGGCGAGGACTACGATAAACGGATAAACAAAGTAGACATGCCGCCAGCCGTCATATACCACGGAGCCTTTGATACTGCGGAAGACAAGAGGAAATGCGAGGAGCACAAGGCTCAAACCGATGAAAAGATCCTGTGTGTTTAGCGCGAGTTTCTTTTTGACTACTTGTACTGCAAATATCACGAGTCCGGCCGCAAATAATAATAGGTAAAGCTCCGGCAGCGTGAGTGCCATCCAGAGGTAGTGATAGTGCCACGGTGTACTGAGAGAGGAAACGCAGCCGCCATTATACAGGTTCAGCCCATCCCAGGCCACATAGCCGCTGAGCTGCTGATAAGCATGAAAGAGATGATAAAAGGGACCAGTGATGAGCACCGGCCACATGGCTATCATCAGGAGGAAGTTAGATACGAGATAGACGAGGAGTTTTATGGCAAGAGCCTTGCGGTCTATTTTGTTTTGAAACAATAGGATGGCGACAAGTACGAGTGTGATAGGTATGAAAATGATGCCTATCACGCGGATATCTGTCATAAAGGCGGTGATCCAGGCATGAAAGAAAATATGAGGCCAGGAGGGTCTGGTGACCAGTAGAAGCAGGGAGTACATCGCTGCTGCTATAGCTACGAGGAATATCGTGTCTTTGGGATTGTAAAAGCCCTCACCAAATATGCGTGGCGATAATACCAGCATCAGGAATCCCGCCAGGCCCAGCCAGCTGCTGTCAAAGAGCTTCCTGCAAAAAAGGAAAAAGATACCGGTACCCAAAGCATATAGCAGAAACGACATACGATGCCTCAGCAAAATAATGTCACGGTATTCAGTCAGGTGGAGGGCTTTCTCAGCCGAGATCATAGGTATCTCCCATGCGGGTCCGTGATACTTATCTGTGGTGGCCATGAGCGGGCCACGATCTCCATGTATGAATTGCCAGTTGGCAACTCCGTTTTTGCGCTGGGCATCATCATCCCAGTTGACTCCATAGTCTGATACCAGCACTGAGCCTAATATGATATACAGTAGCAATATGCCAGCGGCGAGATAGTCAGGTAGCGATATGCGCCGGATGTCTGGCATTGGTAGTTCTTTAGCTGAGTTTAGTGCGCACAGCATCTATGGCAGCCTGAAGGCCGTCTGTATTGGTACCACCTGCGCTGGCATAGAATGGCTGGCCACCGCCGCCGCCCTTGATCAGCGGAGAAACCTCTTTGATCCAGGCACCGGCATTCCAGTTTTTATCCTTTACGAGGTTTTCTGCTATCATGATGTGCAGGCTGGCTTTGCCTCCGATATTGGCGCCGATGGCAAAAACGAAATCTGTGTTTTCACCTTTGAGCATGTAGCAGAGGTTTTTCACAGCGTCAGCGGAACTGAGTGATACTATCTCTCCGATGAAAGTGACTCCGCCAATGGTTTGCTTCTTGGCGAGCAGTTCATTTTTGACAGCAGCAGTTTCTTTCACTACAAATGACTCCACCTCTTTCTTTAGCGCATCGTTGTCACGGCTGAGTTCTTCTACCGCTTTGATGATGTTTTTTGGGTTATTGAGTATCTCAGAGATCGCAGTGAGGTCGGCTATGTTCTTATTGACATACTCCAGCGCCTTGCGGCCGGTGACGGCCTCTATACGACGTACGCCGGCAGCAGTAGAGCTTTCTGATATGATCTTGAAGAGGCCGATAGCCCCGGTAGCGGGCACGTGGCAGCCACCGCAGAGCTCTGAAGAAAAGTTGTGATCGAAAGTGATGACGCGGACAAACTCACCGTACTTTTCACCAAAGAGTGCTGTAACACCGCTATCTACTGCTTTCTGAAATGGCACATTGCGCTGCTCCTCCAGATGGAGGTTTTCCATGATCTTATCATTCACGATCTTCTCTACTTGCGCCAGCTCGTCTGTCGTCACTTTAGAGAAGTGAGAAAAGTCGAAGCGGAGGTAGTCAGGATTGACGAGGGAGCCTTTCTGCTGCACATGATGGCCCAGTACCTGACGCAGCGCAGCCTGCAGGAGGTGCGTGGCAGAGTGGTTCTTTATGGTATCGTTGCGCTTAGGGACGTTGATCTTTGCGGCTACCTCTACTTCCAGCTTTGACGGGAGTTTCTTAGTAAAGTGAATGATAAGGTCGTTCTCTTTCTTAGTGTCGAGTACGTCTATTTTCTCACCGCCAAAATCAAGGACACCCGTATCGCCTACCTGGCCACCGCTCTCTGCGTAGAATGGGGTTTTATCCAGTACGAGTTGGTAGACCTCAGCGTCCTTCGCTTTTACCTTGCGATACTTCACGAGGTGGGCATCACTCTGGTGATGGTCGTAGCCTATGAATTGTGTCGGTGTCTCATCGCCTACAGCGATCCAGTCGCCGGTCTCAGAGGTGGCAGCCTTGCGGGAGCGCTCTTTTTGGATCTGAAGTTCTTTGTCAAACTCGCGCTGATTGACCGTCCAGCCACGCTCGGAAGCCATGAGCTGTGTGAGATCAAGTGGGAAACCAAAAGTGTCGTAAAGTTCAAAGGCATCTTTGCCGGATATGCTTTCTGTTTTGCTCGCTTCTTTCTCCAGTGATTCAAACTTGCGGATGCCCTGACTCAGTGTACGGAGGAAAGATGCTTCTTCTTCAAATATCACTTTTGCCACAAAATCCTTCTGCGCCTTCAGCTCCGGGAAGACAGCGGCAAACTGCTCGGCGATCAGGCCCACCAGCTCAAACAAAAACGGCTGCTCGAAACCCAGATAGGAATAACCATAACGCACTGCGCGGCGGAGGATACGGCGTATCACATAGCCTGCACCGGTGCTGGCCAGCAGCTGTCCATCAGCAATGGTGAAAGAAATTGCACGGATGTGATCGGCTATCACGCGCATAGCGATATCGGTCTTCTCTGACTCGCCATATTTCTTGCCAGCCTTTGCAGCTATGTGCTGGATGGTGGGCTGGAATACGTCAGTATCGTAGTTAGACTTCTTTTTCTGTATCGCCACGCAGAGGCGCTCGAAGCCCATGCCTGTGTCTACGTGCTGGGCAGGGAGTTTCTCCAGAGAGCCATCTGCCTTGCGCTGAAACTCCATGAATACGTTATTCCATATCTCTAT
>JAFDYP010000003.1 GCA_018267355.1 Bacteroidota bacterium | reverse complement strand
GTAATACACATTTACAAGACCAGTGTCTGTGGAGATCAGCAGCCTGTCCAGCACCAGCTCCACAGCTATATGCGCCACAAAGGAAAGCCGGTACCTGTCCCGCTCCAGCCCGCTGCCTATCAGCGCTGCCAGAGCACGGGCTGAAGCCTCCTGAAAAGCCCCCGATCCGTGAAACTGCCTGTCTACGTCATAGTGCCTGAGCACCCCGGTGTGAATACGGGCAGGTTCTTGCGCCATGGTCCAGTCATTTTTACGGATGACTGCGTTATATGTTCGGGTGAAACCCGGCGATATATCGGGCAAAAGCGCCCCCACTATCTGGTAGGGATCGGCATCGTGCCGGTCTACATAGTAGTGAGAAAGAAAGTGCATAGCGTATAACTATTTCAAAACGAAAGTATATTTTAGCCCTGCAATAGCCTCAGGGACATCTCCACCGGATCTTTACAGTGCATGATTTAGCATACATAGATGGCGTGTGGGCGTAGCCCTGCTTTTAGATTACAAAAGGCTATTTGTAACAAACTGATAACTAATAAACGGAATAATAGAAAAATGGGATTCGTAGATGAACTGAAATGGAGGGGTATGCTGCAGGACATCATGCCGGGCACGGAGGAACTGCTGAACAAGGGAATGGTGAAGGGGTATATCGGCTTTGACCCCACTGCAGACAGCCTCGGCGTGGGCAACCTGGTGCAGATCATGAACCTGCTGCACCTGCAGAAAGCCGGCCATAAGCCTATCGCACTGATAGGCGGCGCCACAGGCATGGTGGGAGACCCGTCAGGCAAGAATGAAGAGCGCAACCTGCTCAATGAAGAAGTACTGAACCACAATATAGCCTGCCAGAAGAAGCAGCTGGAGAAGTTTCTCAACTTTGGTGAAGGAGAGAATGCTGCCGAGCTGGTCAATAACTATGACTGGTTTAAGAATTTCACTTTCCTGGACTTCATCCGCGACGTGGGCAAGCACATCACAGTGAACTATATGATGGCCAAGGACTCTGTGCAAAACAGGCTGGAGAACGGTATGTCGTTTACTGAGTTTACCTACCAGCTGGTGCAGGGCTATGACTTCTACTACCTGTGGAAGAACCACGGTGTGATGCTGCAGCTAGGCGGCTCCGACCAGTGGGGCAATATAGTAACCGGCACCGAGCTGATCCGCCGCAAGGATGGTGGTGAGGCCTATGCCCTGACCACCAAGCTTATCCGCAAGGCTGACGGCACAAAGTTTGGCAAGACTGCGAGTGGCAATATCTGGCTGGACCCGGCCCGGACATCGCCTTATAAGTTCTATCAATTCTGGCTCAATTCGTCTGACGAGGATGCGGCAAACTATATCCGGATATTTACACTGAAGAGCAAGGAAGAGATCGAGGCGATAGAGGAAGCACACAAAACCGAGCCACATCTACGGAAGCTGCAAAAGGCGCTCGCAGATGATATCACCATTCGCGTGCACTCTGAGGAGGATCTCAAAAAAGCAATCGGGGCATCAGAGATACTTTTTGGCAACTCTACCACTGATGCGCTAAAATCGCTGAGCGAGCAGGATATACTGGATGTGTTTGAGGGCGTGCCGACTTTCGCATTCTCAAGAGCCCTGCTGGACGGTGGTGCAGATGTACTGACGCTGCTATCTGAGGCTGCAAAGGTTTTCCCATCAAAAGGTGAAGCCCGCCGCAGCCTGCAAGAAAATGCAGTGAGCATCAACAAGGCAAAGGTGACGCTGGAATCCAAGGTGACATCCCACGACCTTCTCAACGGTAAATATCTGATCGCGCAGAAGGGAAAGAAGAATTACTACCTGCTGGTGGCGGAGTAGTGATAAAAGAAATGTCTTATCTTTATAAGTATGAGAAGTATAGAACATAATCTACCTGTACAGATTGAGCAAATACTCTCTTGGGTACGACAGTGTACCATAGAGGAAAAGCAAATGATCCTAAAGGAGCTAATAGACGATACACACTCCCTTATGATGGTCAGCGAGCCTAGCCTGAGCAAGGAATGGTCTGGAACAGAGGAAGACGAAGCCTGGAAAGACCTATGAAAGGAGACATTGTAATCATTCCATTCCCCTTTTCTGATTTATCGGGGGCTAAAAGACGGCCTGCCCTGGTTATTGCTGATTGGGGAGGTGATGATCTTGTTTTGTGCCAGATCACCAGCAAGTCGAAGAATGATGGATTTGAGGTCGAATTGAATTCTACCGGATTTACTACAGGGAGCTTGCCAGTCGTGAGCAATATCCGACCTAATAAAATTTTCACCGCCGCTCGTCCTACTATTCTCAAGACTCAGGGGCACATCACTGACACGAAGTATCAGGAAGTATACCTAAAATTAGAAAATCTCTTTAAGTTATAACTGCATCCAGTGCAGTCAAAAGCCCTTTAGCTTTCAGCAGCATCTCCTCATACTCAGCCTGCGGATCGGCATCATAGGTGATGGCTCCGCCTACTTGTATAGAGAGATAATGCGTAGCAGCGTCATAGAAAATGGTGCGGATCACGACATTCAGATCAAAGTCGCCATCGGGGGTGAAATAACCGGTAGCACCAGAGTATAAACCCCGGCGTTGGTCTTCGTAGGACTCAATGTTTTTCATCACCTCTACCTTGGGCGCGCCGGTCATGCTGCCCATTGGGAAGGCGTGGCGGATGATGTCTACAGGATGCACCTCCTCTCCCACTATGGCTGTGACGGTCGATATCATCTGATGCACAGTGGCGAACTCATAAATGCCAAATAGCTCCTCTACTTTTACCGAGCCTTTCTCAGCGGTATGTGCGAGGTCATTGCGCACGAGGTCTACTATCATGACGTTTTCTGCGCGCTCTTTGATGCTGTTTAGCAGTGCATCTTTTAGTTGTTGGTCTTCTTCTGCAGTAGTGCCTTTGCGAGTGGTGCCTTTTATCGGCTGTGAGATGATCTTGTTGCCTTGTTTTTTCAGGAAGCGCTCGGGGCTGGCGCAGAGCATGTATTTATCGCCTAGCTTAAAGAAAGAGCTGAATGGTGCGCGGGCTGCGGCATTCAGCCTTTCAAAAACATCCAGCGGATCGATAGCCGTCTGCTCTGCATAAAACTCGCAGCAGTAGTTCATCTCGTAGAAATCTCCGGCTACGATCTGGTCTTTGATGCGGGAGACGTTGGTGAGGTATTTTTCTTTGGGGGTGCGTGCTGTAAGAGTCAACTGTCCACGGTCAACAGTCGACGAATCGCCGACAGTAATATTCATTATCCGCTCGTATAGATCAAAGGCCTCGAGATAGTTTCGATTGATGGTCACTTTGCCGGCACGGCACTCAATGAT
>JAFDYP010000039.1 GCA_018267355.1 Bacteroidota bacterium | reverse complement strand
ACCCGCTGTTGGGTTTTCCAGGCTGCACCAGCGTAGTCATAGAGATAGGTATAGTTATGTCCCGGCTCATTTTCATGCACATAGTGCCAGCCCCTAAACATATCATCCAGCCGCTCTATAAAATGTTCACGCCCTCCCATGAGATCGATCATACCCGGTATATCATGAGAGGCAGAGAAGAGATAGGTCCATGCGCTGCCTTCTGTGAATCCGGCTTTGACGTCCTCGCTCCAGGTGCCATCATATTTTTTGGGTGCAAAAAACTCTGTTTCTCGATTGTAAAGATTCCTATAGTTGTACATACGCTGAAGCAATAGCTGGCTGGTATCAAAATGGCCCGTGAGTCGCGCCACCTGGGCCACGCAGAAATCGTCATAAGCATACTCCATCGTGCAGGAAACGGACTCAGCGGTTTTATCCACGGGTACATACCCTCTCGTAGCATAGTAGGTGAGCCCCTGCCGGGCCTCATAGGATGTCCATGGCACACGGTCCCCCCAGTATTTATGCGCATCACCGTCAGGTGGCGTCATAGCGTCTTTCAGGCAGGCCTGGTATGCGGCATGCTCATCAAATCCTTTTACCCCCTTTACCATAGCATCCGCTATCACAGCATCAGCATGCGTACCGATCATGATATTGCTGTAGGTAGGGTTAGGCCATTTAGGCATCCAGCCGCCCTCCTGATACATCTGCACAAGGGACTGCACCATACCCGGTACATGCTCCGGAGCTATGAAGAGTAGCAAAGGGTGCTCGGCACGGTACGTATCCCAGAGAGAGTAGTCGTTATAGCTCACGCCAGCATGAACCGCGTCATCAAATGCGCTATAGTAGTGCCCGTACTCAGAAAACTCACGGGGAAAGAGTAGTGCGTGATACATGCCAGCGTATACAATGTCCCGGGCATACCGATTACCTCCTTCTATTTTGATACGGCTCAGGTAAGTATTCCACTCGGCTTTAGTCTCAGATACTATCTGATCAAAATCCTTACCCGCTATCTCTTTATCCAGGTTTTCACGAGCCTGCTCCAGACTGATAAAGGAGGTGGCAACTCTGGCCTCTGCCTGCTGTGCGGGGAATGATATCCATGCCCCACACGAGGCGCTACTGATGGATACACCATATGGCATTAATTTACTACTGTCGGTGATGCCCCATGCGGCAAAGGGCTGATCAAACCGGATGATGAAATATCCTTTGAAATGAGGCAGGGGAGGTCCCAACGCTTCAGATTCCCGCTCTGTATTCCAGCCGCGTATCTCCCTGAGAGCAGTATCTATCTCTATATGGCCATGTAGTTTCTCCAGGACCACATTACCTCTTGCGCCAGATGGGTAAGAAAAGCGAACTATCCCGCAGCGTGATGTGGCCGTCATCTCGACTTTCATTTTATGACTTTGCTGGGACACCTGCAGGGAGTAATACTGGGGTGTCGCTATCTCATGGCGGTGTGAGTAGCCGAGCTTCTGCTCCAGCTTTTCGCTGGTCATTTCACCCAATACAGGTAGCAATGTCACGTGCCCGTAGTCGCCCATCCACATGGCGGGTTTATGAGTGGCGCGAAAACCTGTGATATGTGTATTGAGATATTGATATATAGGCCTGCCTATCCTGCCCGGCTGGGTGCACGCCGACCATTTGGTCATGGCAAAGGGAGGCCCGACAAATGGAGTCGTACGGCCATAATAGAAAATCAAACCCTTGGTGCCATTCAGCGGGTTTGCATAGCGGGTGTAGTCTGTAGTATCTATCTGTGCAAAGGCGGTACAGTAGAGCGCTGCAAAACTAAATACGAGTATAAGGCTTCGGATCATCTTTGATGCTTATAGCATCAAAGAAACAATACTAATCGGAGACAAAAAAAGGGAGCTGCGTATCGCAGCTCCCTTGATCTTCATGTGCCTATTTTTTCTTGCAGGCATCTGTGCATACATGCCCTTTTTCGCCATGCGCGTAGACATGCTTGCCGGATTTGTGGCACTCATCCGTGCACACATGCTTTTTCATAGCCATTTCTTTTTTCTCCTGTTTAGGCTCTTCTTTCTTGTCAGATTGAGCGTGGGCAGCGAGGATACCGCCGGCCAGAGCCAGCATCAAAAAGGTCTTTTTCATGAAGGATTAAATTTTGAGATGAAATAATGGAAGATTCGACGGGATCGTACCTGCCACCTTACAGCGGATCTTAAATTTATTTTCTGCCGCCGGTCAGCGTACATTCCTGACAGATCTTTGCCTTGAAGTCAGGATAACGCAATAGCTGATAGTTTTCATTGAACCACCGGCAAAGGCGGGGCCTATCCTTTGCCGCGAGCTTTGCCATCTGCTGGTAGTAAAAGTCGATCTTTTGGTTCAGGTTAAAATTAACGATGGCCCCGGTGTTGACATACAGATAGATCAGGTCCTCATCATCAGGGTACTGCTCGAGATAGATCTCCAATAGTTTGGTCGTCTCCGTATACCGGGCGAAATAATTAAAGTAGCGTCCGATATCATACACCTCCTGTGCACGCAGAGAGGCCAACGGTAAAAGTTGTTTGACATGGTCAAAGCTGGCAAACATGTCGCGAAACTGCCTCTGGTGAAAATAAAATATACTACCGGACAGGTAGTAGTTGAATTCTAGCTGGTAGCGCAGCTTTTTATCTAGCTTTTCATCTTTAGTCAGGGAGTCTACTACCTGCCCCAGTTTACGAAATTGATCGACATCAGTAAGCTGCTGGTGAAAGTACAAATGGGTCCTGTAGACGGCCATATTGAATCGCATCGGCTTGAAATCTGGGAAGAGGTGCTCGGCGCTATCAATGTATCTGAAATATGTGCCACTGAAGGCGCTATAATCAAAAATGTCCGACTGCACTATGATGGAGGCTAGATAGTTGCTCACCATTGGTGCAAATTGCCTCTCCAGCGGAATCTCTATGGCAGATAGGAAGTGTTTACTCAGGTTGCCCTTGCGATAAGCGTCTATGACGCGCGAGTATGCTATGATAGCCTGTGCAGAATCACCCTTATAGATTTTATCCTGAATGATGAGCGGCATGAAGCGGACTTCTGTCTTATCATCATATTCTTTGTGCAGGTGGATTCTGACCTTAGCTACTCGTTGATCATCCAGCATTGCTTTAATGTCGTCATCATACATGTGCGCGTTGACCCGGCGACGGATGGTGTCTTTCTGGTAGGCTGTCAGAGTGCCGCGGGCCGGATCGAGGCCACACTGCTCCACCATGCGAGGCCAATTTTCGATCGCCTTTTTTTCGATACTTACTGACTGTTGCATATTGCTCTTGACAAACTTTTCAATAAAGTCGCCCCGCGCTTTTTGGAGCATCAGGTTATTGGCAGCACTACCCTCTATAGAGCTATATGCTGTGATCTCCACCTTGGTGATCGCCCCATCAAATGTGGAGATCAGCTCCTTGAGTTTTTTGAAATAGAATGTATCCTGCCTGGTCTCATTTTTGGCAAAGGGTATATAAAATTCCTTGTCAAAATCTGCTATGCCACCATTGATCTTGCCGGCAGCCTCACACCACTGCGGGTAGATAGGGAGGTCTTTCAGTATGTCCTGCTCTACACGGACAGGGTAGGAGTAGCGGCACATCATGCCATTTTGTATCAGAATAGTATTGACCTGCAGGTCCGCTGACTCTCTGGGAGCCTCGTGCGGTATAGTGCCGAGGTAGCTCAGTAGCTCGCCATTTTTGTATTTATTATTCCGGAATATCTCATCCCGATAATGCGGCTGGAGCATATAGCCATCGAAAACTGTAGAGGGGTGAAGGTTGTTATCCAGGCGGCATGAGAACTGATTCTTATATACCAGGTCAAGCGCAAGGCCATCACGTGGGCCCGTGAGCATATGCTTGATAGGATTGACATCCTGATAGTATTGATATACTGTATCTCCCAGCTGTATCAGATAGCTGGAGAAGATGCTCGCCAGAAAGTCATACTGGCCATAGGTGCGACACTTGCCGGGTTCCATTTCCTTGACGCCCCAGGTAGTGTCAGAGAAGACGAGGTTCCCATTAGCAGATGGTACATACGGGTCGCAAGCAAAGACCTGTGCAGCATAGATTACTTTTTTATTCCGGTAAAGGGTGATAGCCAGGCCACTTCTGGTGTAAGCACTGTTTATCATATTGGCATAGTGGTCAGGACTGTGCTGCCACTGGCTGAAGAGTGCATGAGCTAATTCTCCATAAGTCCAGATAATGAAATCCTTCTGTGTATTGGGATCAGTAGCGGTAGTCCTGAGATAGGTCATCAGGACATTTTCTCCCACTATGGCATGATT
>JAFDYP010000399.1 GCA_018267355.1 Bacteroidota bacterium | reverse complement strand
AGCCGATGAAGTAAGAGCCAGCAGCAGAGACGCTCATATATAGCACCAACAGCAGCAGGTACCAATACCAGGCGACTCCGTAGGTATGATGCAAAAAAAATAAGCACACGAGCGAAACGGCAAAAAGGACGTTGATCGCGGTGTGCTTATTCAAGAGAATATCTTTAGAGCAGGATTACTGCTTCAGTACGTTTTGAGTGATGTAGATAAACTTGCCATCCTTGTCAAACAGAAGTTGTGTGCCATTGCCCATTTTGGCATAGAAGCGCGAAGCACGGCCACGAGGGAAATCTATCCTGCCGGCTTCTGATACTACCTCACCGGTATAGTTGTCATGTATATAGGTAGCTGCAGCTGCAGGGAGTGCAGAAGCATTTACTTTTACGACAGTCTGTATGTAGTTACCCTTCAGGTCTATATAGCCTGTGTGCTGCTGACCATTTGCTGTCCAGTTTGGCTCAAAGTAGCCCTGCTCCTCCGTCCAGTTTACGTTGCTCACATTAGGATTCGCACCCTGAAAGGATGTCACCACGTTCTGAGGTACTTTATTGGTAGCCAAGGCTGTTTGTTGCGCCATTGCATTAAAGCTCAGTGCGGCAGCTATAAATACAGGGATAAGTTTCTTAGTCATGTCGTTTTAATGTTTACCCAAATTTAAAGAGAAAATTCAAATAGTACTACAAAATCATTTCTCTACCAGTATCAGGTCTATCCTACGCTCCTGGCGGTCAGCACGCTTCACTTTGACACGGGCCGGCAGGCCGATGTCATAGTGCCGGCCACTGCGGCGCGCTGTGAGGCGTATCACAGACTCGTCATAGACATAATCGTCGTTTGGCATATCGTCCAGTCCCACCATGCCTTCGCATTTATTCTCAGTCATTTCCACGAAGATACCACGCGCCGTGACACCCGTGATGATACCGTCAAACTCCTCTCCGATATGCTCCTCCAGAAATTCTACCTGCTTGTACTTGGTAGCCTCGCGCTCTGCCTCCATGGCCTTGCGCTCCATCAGAGATGAGTTGCGGCAGTAGCTCTCCAGCTCCTCCGGTGTCAGCTTATGCGGCAGGTTATTCAGCTCCTCATATACCAGCCTGTGTACCATCACATCCGGATAGCGGCGGATAGGAGAGGTGAAGTGCGTATAGTAGTCCATAGCCAGGCCGTAGTGGCCTAGGTTTTTGGTAGTATACTCAGCCTTGGCCATCGTACGTACTGCGAGGGTCTCCAGTATATGCTGCTCGGGGCGACCCTCTATCTTCTTCAGCATATTATTCAGCGTCTCAGATATCTGCTTCGGATCTTCAAACCGTATCTGGTAGCCAAAACGCTTGGCTATGAGCGAGAGCTGCATCAGCTTCTCTTCATTAGGCTTGTCATGCACACGGTAGACAAATGGATAAGGCGGCTTCTTGAGGCTGAGCTTAGAACCATATTTGGCTATGGTCTCATTGCTCAGCAGCATGTAGTCCTCTATCAGCAGGTGCGCGTCCTTGCGGCTCTTGAGGTAGATGCCTATAGGTTTGCCGGCTATATCCAGTGTGAAGCGTACTTCATCCTTTTCAAATGCTATCGCACCGTTTTTGAAACGCTTTGCACGGATGCTCTTGGCTATCTTGTCCAGCACCTGTATCTCCTTCACATAGTCACCCTGGCCGGTCTCGATCACGTCCTGCACCTCCTCATAGGTGAAGCGGCGGCGGGAGTGGATCACAGTCTTGGCAATAGTAGTATTGACGATATGATTCTTGTGGTCAAACTCAAAGATCGTTGAGAAGGTCAGCTTATCCTCATTTGGCCGCAGTGAGCAGAGGAAGTTTGACAGGCGCTCCGGTAGCATCGGGCACACGCGATCCGGCAGGTATACGGACGTAGCGCGGCGCTCGGCCTCCTTGTCCAGCTCGGAACCTTCCTTGAGGTAGTGTGATACGTCGGCTATATGCACGCCGATCTCATAGTTGCCATTCTCCAGCGTACGGAAGGAGATAGCATCGTCAAAGTCCTTGGCATCTGCCGGGTCTATGGTAAAGGTGAGGATATCACGGTAGTCGAGGCGGTTCTCTATTTCTTTAGCCGGTATCTCGTCTGGTATCTTATTGAGCTCGGCCACGGCATCCTGCGGAAACTCCGTGTGGAAGCCACTCTGGATGAGGATCATCTTCATGTCCAGGTCGTTTTGCGCCTGGTCATTGATGATCTCTTCTATCTCGGCCATCGGGTGCTTGCCCTTCTCATTCCAGTAGAGGATACGGGCTATGACGCGGTCTCCGTCCTGCGCTCCGTTAAATCGGTCCTCCGCTATCCAGAGCTTGGAGCGCAGGCTGCGCTCATCAGGAGCTACCAGGCCAAAACCCTCGCGCATCTCAAAAATGCCGGAGAAACTCTCCTGTGCACGCTTGATGATCTTGACCACCTGGCCTTCGGGCCTTTTGCCGGAGCCACCTAGCATGCGTACCTGTACATGGTCGCCATTCAGCGCATGATTCAGAAACTTAGGTGGGATGAAGATGTCTTTGGCCTCACGCGGAGCGCCATCTACTATCAGGTAGCCGGCACCGGTCTTGGTCACGTCTACGCGACCGGTGACCATATCTCCCTTAGATCCGGCTGTGAAACGCGCTTTGCGCTCTCCGGTAAATTCTGAATCAAAAGGCGATCCCTCCAGGAATATCTTTCCCTTTTGGGCTACTTTGATCTTGCCGGCATTTTCCAGCCTGTTTAGTGAGGTCACGATCTGCTCATTGGTCAGTTTGCCCAGCAGTACGGAGAAGATGGTCTTCACGTTAGCATTCCTGCCTAGTGACTTGACAGTATCCAGCACGAGGTCTTGTACACCGCGTACAGGTTTGGCTGCAGATGCGGTCTTTGGTCTTGGTTTATAGTTCTTGTTATTTTGAGCGGTAGCGGGGCTTTTATCTTTCTTAGTTCTAGGTATAAAACTACTTCCGCTTTTGCCTTTAGATTTCTTTGGCATTGTTGTTAGATATGAGACATGAGTATTGAGATATGAGATGGCAATTGGTATGCCAGTGCTTCATTTGTCCCAGTACTATGTATTTGTTATGAATTAAAATTTTAATGTTCGGAATACGGATATGAAAAAGAGTACAAAACCGGGACAAATAGTCTCAAGTCTCTTATCTCACATCTCATGTCTCGAACTAAGATATGTATCCTGACGGCGGGGATATTTTTTCTTGCCCACAATATGTGGAAGGTTCAATCAATGCAGAGAGGCGCTGCTTTGATGGTGCAAAGATACTAATTATTTGATATTTCCAAATGCGTGGTGAAAAGAGATGATAGCGCTTGTTTTTGCAAAACCATGAGCCATAATTTGCAGCACTTGTCAGCATAAAAAAAGGATGGCGCCACCATCCTTATATTCTTTTGCGTTTCCGCGCTTTTGCGGTTAACTAAATCAAGGCTTGATCTTACAGCGCATATCCATACTGGACTTCATATTCATAGGCACTGCCATATTCATGATCTCCATAGACCCGGTGATAGGCATATCTATGCTGCCGGCAGTAGGTAGCCCCGTCTTGATATCCATCTTGTAGTCTCCAGCAAAGGTTCCCTTCAGATCGAGCTTGGCTGTCATGCCCTGTACCTCCATGCTGTCGTTTTTCATAGCGATATCAGCGGCCATACCTATCACGGCATTATTGCCCTTTACTTCTTTCAGCGTATAGGTACTCTTGATGTCTACCGGCACCACAGACTGTATCTGGTTGGTGTTATTCCAGGTTTCGCCCACTTTTACTGCATGGTCGGGGAAGTAGCCGTAGGCTGATGAGTAGTTTGATATGATCTTGTCTTCATCAAAGAATGTTTGCACTAGTTGTACCGCGTTGGGTGTGCTGCTGGCCATCATGTCTGTGAGTATCTCTTT
>JAFDYP010000398.1 GCA_018267355.1 Bacteroidota bacterium | reverse complement strand
GGAAACAGGAAACACGGGCCATAAACCTATTTGAGATCGGAAGACCAATAAATCGTCCTGCGTCTCCGTACATAAGCAACGGGGACGCGGAACGATATGAGATAGTCTACTTCTGCGTGATCCGCACCACTCCCCCACCATTATAGGAGTGATACTCGCCTGCATACATCGCATCTGCCATCACCGGCCCCATCACAAAGGCACCCGGGCTGACACAGCGCACGGCATAGTAGTAGTGCTGAGGACGGCCGGTGTAGAGGTCGGTAAAGAGATTGACACGGTCATCGCGGTAGTCTGAGGCGGTAGGTGTAGACGCATCCTTGATCCAGTCCATGCCCGGCACCTCTTTCAGGCGCGGATTTTCTATCTCAAAGCCTGCGGGTAGCATGTCTGTGATCACTACATTGTCTATAGACCGGTTGTAGCTGCTCTCGATATTCAGGCGTACGATCACGAGGTCATTCTGTTTGAAGTTGAGCGATGACAACGGACGCCCGTAGCGGTCGTAAAACTCCTTACGCACCTTGATATAGCTGTCTTCCTGCTTGAATGAGCCATCTGCGGTGATGCCTTCATTTTCGTAGAAATAATACAGCTTGCCGCTGCCTTTGGTCACCAGTTCTATCTTGCTGCCGCCGAGCTTCTTCTTACTCAGTTTCAGAGACTGACCGGTGAAGGAACCAACTACTTTGCCATTGACCTTGATATCGGCAGTGACAGTCGCAGAGGCATTCGCACGCAGTACCTTGCCGAGGGCGAGGAAGCTGAACACACGCTCCTGCGTACTCAGATAGTACTCCCGCTTGATGGTCTCAGACACGTGGCGGGACATGATCGGTATTTGAGGATTCTGCGGGTCTACCTCGGCCAATACATTCAGCGCTATCGCTTCATCACGCACAGCAGAGGCGAAGCTACCACCCGTCTCCTTGTCAGACACCTCTCCTACAAAGGTAGACGGCAGCATCTCTTTGAATTTACCCTTGTCCCCTGCCAGCGCATAGGCCGCAGAGAGGAGGTATTTGCAGTCATTAGTCAGGTACTGCGGGTTAGACTTGTAGTAGTTCATCGTACTCAGGTCCTGCTTGCCCGCCAGGGCCAGTACATAGAGGCTGTAGCCTACCTCGTGCGGCGCGATCTTCTTATTCAGGCCACGGTTATAGTACCAGGTGATCAGGTCGTGATTGCGCAGGCGAGCATTGAGGTACTCCAGCAGTTTGTCCAGCAGGTCGTCAGAGACGTCATAGCCAGCCTTCTTAGCCTCTATGAGGAAGTGCGCACCATACACCGATGCCCACCAGCACTCCTCTCCTTCGCCATCCCAGAGGGTCAGCGCACCATTGTAGAGCTGGCGCATCTTGATCTTGCGGATCGCTTCGCTGATGTTGTAGTTGGCAGTCTTGGCTAAAGTCGGACTCATTAGCCCGCTCAAGTCTTGGAAATACAACTGCGGGAAAGCGGCCGATACCGTCTGCTCCGTGCAGCCATACGGGTACTGCACGAGGTAGGTCAGGTGATCGCTAAACTGCACCATTGGCGAGCGGCTCACTACCACACTATAGTCCGCCATAGCAGGGAGAAAGCGAGGGTCGCCTATCTCCACTGTCTTGGCAGTGCCGCCGTCTATCACACCGCTGCCATTACCCTTTTGCAGCGAGGCAGCAGGGCGCACAGTGATATCGGTCACGTCTTCGTATTTGCCACCGGCACCATTGACCGTCACTGTGACCTTCGCTTCATCAGGCGCACCATTCGCCACGAGGCGGAACATCACACGCGCTTCCCCCTTTGCATTCACAGTAGCAGATTGAGATACCGCACCTACGAACTGTATCGGCCCTTCGGCCTTCGCCGTCACAGATGCACTGGTACTGCTGGTAGTGGTATTGGAAATGGTGACAGGCACATCTATCGTATCGCGCGGACTGATAAAGCGCGGCAGCGAGGTGACCAGTACGATAGGGTCTGCCACCGTCATATGCGCATCGGCACTGCCAAAGGACTTATCCTTATACGCCACCGCCATGAGCCGCACCTCTCCGGAGAACTGCGGGATATCAAACTCATACTTGCCCTCACCGCTACCGTTAGCCTGGGTGATACCGCTCCAGTAGCTCAGCAGTTTTACACGCTTGTTCTTGACAGGATTTACGCGCTTAGACATATCAGAGCCGTCACCACCGGTGCTGCTGATAGAGCCATTTACCTCGGGGAAAAGCAACGGGTACAGGTCAAATGAATTGACATCCAGCGCACGCTTCTGATAGAAGAAAGCATACGGATCAGGTGTCTTGTAGCCTGTGATCTGGAGGATACCTTCATCCACCGCAGCCAGCGTGATCTTGCAGCCCGGAGCGGCTTTCACCGTCACCTTCTGGCGGGTGTGCGAGCGGACAGATTTCTCTGCTATGATCTGCACAGGTATCTTATTGGCCTTCTCCTCTACGATGATCGGCAGGTAGCCGTGGGCCACTGTGAGCGGCAGGTCGGTCTCCTCATGCGGTTTGATCAGCGTGGCTGAAATATACGCGTTAGGCACGTAGTCTGCTTTCAGGTTCAGCGTGGCAGTAGCGGTACGCTTGTCAGTATTGATATAGAAATGATCTATGACATGGTCGCTCTCCAGTGTCACCAGTATGCGGCCGTTGAATGGCGCCTTGAAGAGCACCTTGGCAGTCTCGCCGGCACTATATTTATCCTTATCCAGGCTGATGTCTATGTTGCCCTCATTATTGACCTCAAAGGAGGTATTCGTATTATACCCATAGCCACCATAGCTGTAGAAGCTATACATCACATACGCATCCGCACCCGGCTTGGCCAGGCGGATCTCATAGTCGCCCGGTGTTTTTGGCACAAAGGAGTATACGGTATTCTCTCCGCTGATATTGATGAGCTGGTCTACGATAGTGCGGTCCTCCTTCTGAGACTCATAGCGGAAGTATTCGCTGCTGCGGCTGAGTACGGTCTTGTAGTCATGCTTGATCACTACGATATGGCCCTGTGTGCTGACGGGTTTCTCATCTTTATTCAGCGCCACCAGCGGGAAGCGGATAGCCTGATTGAGCGGATAGTAATAGTAGCCATCGCGGTCCATACCGTAGAATACATCCTGCGTGTAGATGTCTACAGATGAGCGCCTGCTCACCGGCCTGCCCGACTCGTCAAACACCGTAGCAAAGATATCGCCCTCCAGCACGCCGTTATTGACGTAGGCCGCAGGCACTTCAAACTGCTCTCTGGCATTGCCTTTCTCATCTGTCGTACCTGTACGCTCTATCTTGTCAAACTCAGTCGTCTGATTGGCCAGCGAGAAATTGTAGCTGCTATATTTCTTTGGTGAGAAGTATTTTGAGCTGATCTGCATTTCTACCTCATAGTTTCTGTCAGCTGCCGGTGGGCCGAAGAAGTTCATGGCATTGATGCTGAGATTGGTCTTGTCGCCCGGCTTGAGGTATGGCTTGTCCAGGCTCGTAGCGACACGTATCCTGTCCGGCATAAACTCCTCTACCATGATATTCTTGGTAGCCAGCAGTACATCATTAGACGTATACACTTCCAGTGAGTAGCTGCCTGTGATACTAGCCGGGGACAGCTCCAGCGCCACCTCCACGCTACCCTCATCATTCAGCGTCTTGCGGTATGACTTCAGTTCCTGGCCGTTTGGCAGCAGGTACTTGAGTCGCACTGGTATCTCGCCGGGGCTCTTCCACTGCTGGTCACGGACGATCACCGAGGAGTGTATCGTCTCACCCGGGCGGTACATGTCCCTCTCATTATAGACAAAGGCATCGAGGCCTGTGCTATTCGCCTTCTTGCCACCTACATCAAACCGCGAGGTCTCTACACGCGTCGTATTAAACGGCATATAGTTGAAATCTCCCTGCTGCGTCTTGGCTATGATCATAGCCGGACGGAAGCCGGACAGGTCGCGGTGCTTCAGCTCTACCTCTGCCACGCCATCATTATTGGTCGTGCCGGTACCCATCACCTGATTGTTAGCACCATATACAGAGATCGCGACACCAGACATAGCCTGCGCCGTCTTGATAGAGTTGGCAAAGATCAGCATCTTGTCCCTACCATCTTTGGCAATGAGGCCGATATCTGAGAAAGAGACATAACGGCTTTCATTCAGGTAATACTGCCCCTGCGAGCGGATAGTGATCTTGAAGAGCCCTTTGTACTCCTTCAGCTTATCCGGAAAGTCGAATTTAAATAAGCGGCTATTGCCCTTCTTGGGCAGGTCTTTAGTATTGATCGTGGTCTCGTAGATCTTGTCGCCTACCTGCAGGTTTTCGCCATAGTTGCGCTCACCGTCAGATGAGATATAGCCGTCACCACCGTCGCCATCATCGTCATAGTAGCTGTAGCGGCCGGATGCCAGGATATTGCTCTCATATATTTTGGAGATAGATACAGATACCTGTGGCACATTGATGATCTGGACCTCTATATTTTTTGATCCCTTCGGGGTCAGGTACACACCTTTCTGATTGGTAAACCTGATAGACGGCTCCAGCTGCCCAAAGGCCACTGAGTGCGAGTAGGCTTCTTTCAGCACGCCGCCTATACGCCCCTTCACTCCGGCTTTGATATTGAGGGTATATTCCTTTGTCACGTCAAACTTGTCGGACGTCAGCAGCAGGCCATCCTGTGTCACCTGCGTCTTGAAGGATACCGCCGGATCAAAGCTAATGGCCTTGTCTAGTCCCTCCTCCAGCATAGGCTGTGAGGTGTAGAGGTGCACGGTGCCGGTATTGCCATCATGCTCCGCCTCGATATTGTTTACCGTGAGGATGTATGGCGACTGCAGCGTTGTCTTGTATTCTATTGGCTGCTTAGTGCCGGTCTTGCCGCCAAACGGTGTGATGCCCGGCGCGATCGTAGCCTTGATCTGGTAGTCCTTGTCTTCTATCTTCAGCGTGGTCAGGTTCACCAGGATATGCTCATCAGCCTGTGTGGTCAGTATTTTGAAGTCAGCCATTGCGCCATCTACTTCTATCGCGAGTTTATCCTTGAGTTGTGCAGGGTCTACTTTGTAGAAGAAGAATAACTCGAGCTGAGCGATAGGCGTGTGAGAACTCTCATCCATGGTCGTCCATAGGGCATTGCCCGACTCGAGCCGCTGATAGGGTGTATGGAAATTGATCTCAGGTATTTTGCCTACTGAGTAGATCGAGTGTGAGGTCAGTTTGCTGGTCACCTCAGCGTGGTAGTCTGTAGCCTGATCTAGGCTGTAATCCGGCGAGAAGGTCAGCTCGTAGGAGCTCGTCCACTGAAACCGCCCGGAGATAGGCGGGTCAAAGCGGATGTACTGCGTAGTGTCCCATGCGTTCAGCATGGTATCGCCTACGAGGTTTTTGTCAAAGGTGAAGACGAGATTGCCGAGGACCGGCACTTCATCTTTGGCATTGGTAGAAACTAGGTTGGCTCTGTTTTTCAGGTTGCAGGCAGCAAGCAGAAACAGAAGGGAAACTGCTGCCAATCGGAATGCGTTACGCATAAATTGGGTAGGAAAATTTTATTACTCTAAAGTACGCTTACGCGCATCTTTTAGTATGCTTTTTTCAATAATATTTTCTGCACCGATATAATGCGGGAAAGAGGATAAAAAATATCGTGGCCAAATTTGGTTTTGCGATACTAGAAAATACATTACCCACATGGCGGAAAGCCTTGCCCAACCGGAGTATTTGATCTCTTCAAATCATCTCTTGGTACAATTATCGCCTTACTGTAAGCCTAAAACATCGCATCATGAAAAGCAACATCATAAAGGCATCTGCTACGCTGGCGCTGGCTACCGTCCTTCTCACAGCTTCGGCGCAGACTCCGGGCAGTTCTCCGGGATCTCCGAGCGCACCCGGCTCGCAGAATGTGAATCCCACCCTCACCAATCCCGGAGGTCCGGGATACCAGCCGTCTCTAACTAATCCTCAGCCCTATGGCGGCTACACAGGAGCCACAGGCACGACAGGCATTGGCGGCATAGGTACTCCCGGCAGCACAGGTATGGGTAGTGGTACAGGTATCGGCGCTCCGGCTGGCAGCACTGGCATAGGCACACCCGCGGGGGTAGGGGCTACGCCATATACATCGCCCGGCTCTACCATTACTCCTCCCCGCTAGTCGTGTTGGAGCTGATGGTCCAGCTCATAGTGCAGCCCAAACTGGATAAACATACCGATACCATAGGGCTTGCCTCGCTGTACTTTGCGGTGCAGGTAGTAGTCTTTATCACCTATGCAGGTAGCAGTACAGACATTTTTTGTGCTCAGGTAGTTGTCATGGACGGGCTCCAGGCTATAGTTTCGCAGGCCACGATAGGCTCGCTTTACAGCGGTTTCATATTCTTTGCCGGTCACGAGGCCTAGCCTGATAGCGGCCTCTATGCCATACGCAAACATGGCCGTGCACGAGCTTTCGATAAAATTATTTGGATCGGTATTGCGCACAGGCAGCTGATACCAATGTCCGGTTTTGCTGTCCTGCAGCGCGGGCAGCGGTGCGATCATCTCCTTGAGGTAGCCGGCCAGCTCATCGTAATAGGCGTTCTGCTTGCCTGTAATGGTCAGCGCATCTGCCAGCGTCACTACTATCCAGCCATTGCCTCTGCCCCATATCTCTGAGCTGCGGCGGGTGGTCCGGTCCGGCCAGTGTGTCTGCCCGCATACGAAGCAGTGGTCCTTATGGTCACTATCCCAGCCGTGCACCCATAGTCCGGTCTGGGTATCCTGTAGTTTCTCCCTGTGCAGCCTTAGCTGCTTCATAAAGT
>JAFDYP010000397.1 GCA_018267355.1 Bacteroidota bacterium | reverse complement strand
GTCTGCTACCTTGCGCTCTATGCTGGTGAACTTTGGTATCTCCCTATGTACCAGCGTAGCGATCACACGGGCAAATTCTTTAGACTGCTCGTAGGTATATTTCGCACCCAGTGGTATATAGATATGCAGGCCCGTCGAGCCGGAGGTTTTGCAGTAGGAGGGCACGCCGAGCGAGTCGAGCATATCATGGGTCACCTGAGCCGCCTTGATCACCTGCTCAAAGGTATTCTGATCCGGATCCAGGTCTATCACACACCAGTCAGGATAGTCTGTCTTGCTCACCCGGCTGCTCCAGGGATTGAGCTCTATACTGCCGAGCCCTGCCATGAAGAGCAGCGTAGCCTCATCATCTCCTACTATGTAGTTTCTATCCCGGTCATCAGCATCACTATGATAGCGGTAGGTCTTGATCCAGTCGGGCGCCTTGGCTGTAAAGTCTTTCTGGAAGAAGTTCTCACCATGTATGCCATCAGGATAGCGCTTCAGGGACTGCGGCCTGTCTTTCAGATATGGGAGGATGAAGGGAGCCACCTGATAGTAATAGTTGATCATGTCACGCTTGGCGATCTTATCTTCCGGCCAGTAGAGTTTAGACAGATTGGTAAATTTCAGCTCATGGCCATTCACGATGCGGACCTGCATCTCATCAGTAGGATTAAGCAGTGTCTTCCGCGAGCTCTTGGCAGCCTTGACTATCTTTTTGGAAACCTTATCCGCCGGTGGGGCAGAGGGTTTCTCCAATACGACTTTATTGGCAGCCTTGTCCGCCCGCATACCCTCAAAGGACGGATGCCGCATGATCCCGTCTCCGGTCATTTCGGCGTAGCTCACCTCGCAGACCAGACTTGGTTTCAGATACACAGCCGTAGCCTTTGGCGGATCAGGATTGAATCGCGAAGGCTTATTGATATCCGGCTCCGTAGTGAAGGGTACTTTGTCTGTGACCAGCGGCTCAAACTGCTTCATCATATCCTTCTGCATAACAGTATTGAATCCCGTACCTACCTTGCCTGTATAGACGAGCTTCTTGCCCTCATAGACACCCACGAGCAGCGAACTGAAAGGTTTACTCGTGCCTTCATTGATCGTGTAGCCGCCTATCACCATCTCCTGCCGCCGGTTGCTCTTGATCTTCATCCAGTCGCCACTGCGCCCATCGGGCTGATAGGTGCTTTCCTTTCGCTTGGCCATGATGCCCTCCATGCCCAGCTGGCGGATGGTCTCAAAGAAGTCCGTACCCTTCAGATCAAATACCTCACTCAGCCTGATCAGTCCTTCACGGCGAGGCATGACGGATGCCAATATGGTACGGCGGTCAGTGAGAGGCAACTGTGTCAGGTCACGGCCATCCAGCCACATGATATCAAAGACATAGTAGACCAGTGAGCCATCAGCCTCACTGCGCCAGTTTTGCAGGGCATTGAATCGGGGCATACCCTGCTCATCTACTACCACGATCTCGCCATCTACTATCGCATCTATACCCCACGCCTTGATCGCTTCAAAGACGGGGTAGAATTTTTCTGCGAAGGACTTGTCATTGCGTGAACGGAGATCATACTTTTTGCTATACATGAAGGCGATAGCACGATAGCCATCCCACTTCACTTCATATAGCCATTCGTCATTCTCAAATGGGGCTGGTGCCAGTTTGGCCAGCATAGGCAGCAGGCCCACAGGGAATCTTCCCTTTGGCGCCTGCGCCAATATTGCCTTTGCATCAGCCCGCCTCGGTGCAGCGGGCGATGGTAGTGCTTTGGCTGCCTTTTCTGGCTTGCTGGCAGCCTTAGGCATTTTCGCCTGATTTTTTCTTCATCTCGCGGAGCTGCTGTTCTACGGCGCTCGCCATAGGACCAACTTCGGCTACTGCCTTCTTCAGCTCCTCTGCAGATACTCCAAATTTCTCGGCCCAGTCTCGAAGCTCATATGCTTCATTGACGTTGATGCGGTCCCTGTCTTGTTTTCCGTTTTTGTTTTTATCGTCTGACATAATGTATGGTTTTCTTAAAAGGGCCTCAAAGCAAGTGCCAAGACATATGCAGGCGCCAGCTATCTAATTTTTGCCCCATGTGCGTCAGGATGTACGCGTTTTGCTCAGGATGCTGTCAGGGCCTAAAGATCATATGCCTGACTGTCAGAGGATTTTCCAAGGACTGCTCTTTGGATGATAGATTGCTTTCCTCTCCGTTTAAAACAAAAAAGATTCAACATGAAAGCTGCTGTCTTCCACCATCCTAAAAAGATCACTGCCGATACCGTACCTGATCCGACCATCATGGACCAGCAGGATATTATTCTCAAGGTGACCTCTACGGCCATTTGTGGCTCGGACCTGCATATCTATAATGGGTTTATACCTCAGAAGCGCCCCTTTGTGATGGGCCATGAGTTTATGGGCATCGTAGAGGAAGTAGGCGCCGGGGTGAAAAACCTGAAACGAGGTGATCGTGTGGTAGTACCATTTCCTATCTCTTGTGGTCAGTGCTGGTTTTGCGAGCATCATGAGCCGGGCCACTGTATGAACTCTAATGACAACTATGGTCCCGAGGGTGGCCTGCTGGAGGAGAAAGGCGGCGCACTCTTCGGCTACACAGATCTGTATGGCGGCTACAATGGTGGGCAGGCGGAGTACGTACGTGTACCCTATGCTGATGAGGGCCCGCGCAAGATCTCAGATGCACTGTCTGACGAGCAGGTACTTTTTCTCACTGATATATTTCCTACCGGCTATACCGGTGTGGTAAAGGCTGGCATACAGCCGGGAGATACGGTGGCCATCTTTGGCTCGGGGCCGGTGGGCCTCATGGCGCAGAAGTGTGCGTGGCTGATGGGTGCCGGTCGTGTCATCGCACTGGACTACCTGGACTACCGCCTCGATATGGCCCGCAGGGTCAATAATGTAGATACCATCAATGTGACGGACGAAAAAGAAGCTATAGAGAAAGTACGCAGCATGACCGGAGGACGCGGCGCTGACATCTGTATAGATGCCGTAGGTATGGAGGCCAAAAGGTCTGTGCTGGAGAAAGCGGCCAATATCATACAAGGTGAGATGGGATCTATCAATGCGCTGAAGATGTGCTGCTCTGCTGTGCGCCGTGGGGGCAAGATATCCGTACTCGGCGTCTATGGTATGCCATATGACAATTTTCCCATAGGGCAGCTCTTTGACAAAGGGATACAGATGTGGGGCGGGCAGGCACCGGTACACAACTATATAGACGACCTGATCAAGCACGTAGAGGAGGGCCGTATCCGCCTGGATGACATCATCACCCACCGGATGCCGCTGAGCGAGGTAGACAAGGCCTACGACATCTTCAATAAGAAAGAAGATGGCTGCGTCAAAGTCATACTCAAACCCTAATAACGGATCACATAAAATAAAAGCAATGAAAAATTACACGTTGATCACCGGTGGCAGCAATGGGATAGGCCGTGCACTGGCAGATATTTTTGCAAAGGATGGCTACAATCTCATCCTCGTATCCCGCAATATGGAAAACCTGACGCTCGCCCAGCAGGAGCTGCAGCAGAAGGGCGTGGATGTGAAGATCATCCAAAAGGACCTGATGGAGCCGGGCAGTGCACGGCAGCTCTATGATGAGGTAACCGCACAGGGGCTGCATGTCAATATCCTCGTGAATGATGCAGGGCAGGGGCTGTACGGCAAATTTGCCGAGACGGAGATAGAGCGTGAGCTGGCCATCATACAGCTCAATATCTGCTCGCTAGTAGAGCTGACAAAATATTTCCTGAAAGACATGATAGCCCGTGGTGATGGCAAGGTATTAAACCTCTCCTCCATCGCCTCTAAAGGACCCAGCCCCTGGCAGTCTGTCTATCATGGTACCAAGGCCTTTGTACAGTCCTTTACCGAGGCTATCCGCTCAGAGCTAGCAGAGGAGGAGGGCATCACCATCACTGCGCTGCTGCCCGGCGTGACAGACACCGACTTTTTCAATAAAGCCGATATGACCAACTCTAAGGCTGTACAGGACAAATCTGAAATGGCCGACCCCGCCGTGGTGGCGCAGGATGGTTATGATGCCCTGATGGCCGGCAAGGATATGATCGTGTCAGGTTTCAAAAATAAGGCTCAGGTGGCGGTATCTGCCGTGACACCGGACAGCGCTGTAGCGGAACAGACCAAGAAAAAACAAGAACCAGTGAGAAAACCGAAGAAGTAATTGTTTCGTGGAGACTGAATATGGCCGCCGCTGGAGAGTAGCGGCCATATTTATGTCAGGGTTATTCTTTTAATGTTCTCAAGATGAATTGATAAAGTGCCCTGCTGGCCTTTTTCCTAATCTCGGTGGGAGTGCCGCGAAATAGTTTTCGCTCACTGTGGAGTTTATTGCGATATAGCACGGATATGAATACTGTACCTACGGGCTTGCCAGATGTTTCGCTTCCGCCAGGGGCCGCTAGTCCTGTGACTGCCGCACAGATATCAGCTTTGATCAGCCTCCTTAGCTTGCGGGCCAGTTGATCTGTGATCTCTTGAGATTCTGCAGTGTATTTATTTATAGTGCCTTCAGAGATACCTAACAGTGAGGTTTTGACCAACGGGGAATAACAAACAATGCTGCCGAGCAGTATCTCGCTGGTACCGATACACGTGGAGAGCTGATGAGCTGCCAGGCCACAGGTCATACTCTCAGCCAAAGCTACAGTCAAACCTTTTTTCCTGAGTGTCTGGACTAGTTTGTTTGTAATATGGTGCATGATATGGATGGGTATTTTATTGTATACGTGAGGAAATTATGCTAAAGTCTGTTGTTTGTTTTGCAGCCGGTACTGAATATCTGCCAGCCTCTTCCTGCCTCATAGACTGCCTGCAAGATGTACTGCTCCTCTATTCCCGGTAGGATCGCATAGTGCTTAAGTGTATCACTATCATGGACATCTATGGATTCTTTGCCTGTCAGGGCCGGAGTTGCTGTTCGCCAGATCATTTGTTAGTGCTTTATTCTTTCACGGCCAAAGTATATACCATCTGAGGGCATACATTTTGGGACTACACCATCCAAGACAGAAAGAAATGCTACTGATCAGAAGGAAGTCCACACATACGCGGGAAGCAATAGCGGACTATAAAGATGAACTGGGAAATGATGAATGGACCGCGGCTG
>JAFDYP010000396.1 GCA_018267355.1 Bacteroidota bacterium | reverse complement strand
ACTCAAAGGCTCTGGACCGAGGTAATGGGCGACACGCCGAGCAAGCATAAAAACTGCTCTGATTGCCCGGTCGAAACTGTGGCACCGGAGCAGGTGGCGCAGTTTATAGTCCGGCTGAATCAAAAGACTGAAAAGCAATACCGCCTCCCCACCGAGGCTGAGTGGGAGTATGCAGCGCTGGGCGGTGCTCAGAGCAAAGGCTATCGCTACCCGGGGAGCAATGATCTGAATGAGGTGGCCTGGTACCGGCCCAATGCCGGAGATACCACTCACCCCGTAGGTTTGAAAAAGCCTAATGAGCTAGGTCTATACGACATGGCAGGCAATGCCTGGGAGCTATGCAGCGACTACTATGATCCTGCCTACTACGCCCGGAGCCCGGCTGACAATCCGAGAAATGACCGGCCGGCAGCCTTTCGCCTGCTCAGAGGCGGCTCATGGCGCAGTGCTGAGAACCGCTGCTACTCCCGGGCGAGAAACAGGAACATCTACGACCACTACCATTTTGGTAATGGAGGATTCAGGCTGGTATTAGATAAATGACGCTTACTGATGCGTACTCTCCATCACGCTGATCTGGAAGTCTCCCTGCGTGAGATGGACAATATTGGTATCCTGTGACCTTGACAGGTTTGCGTGGAAGGTTCCCTTGATCTTGTAAAGGTTATAGTAAAGCGCAGGAGAATCCGGCGTAGTCAGCGAGGAGTGCCCATTGGCTGTCACTGAGGTGATGGTCAGGCTAGAGCCATAGTTGCTGGTATATTCTGTGCTCACCGTTCTGTACAGGCTATCAGGATACGAGAAGGTAAAGAGATAAGCCTTGGAGGCTGTATCCCCGCTGGTATAGAAAGTCTTGCCTACCCATGTACGGATGATAGAGTCATGAGGATAAGGATTAGCGCTGTCTATCAGCTTGAAGGTAGCATCATATAAGAAAGAGCTGCAGAGACCCGTAGATCCATTGCATTCGCTCTTGTTATTATCGCCGTGGTAGACCCATGTAGTATCCAGCTTTGCCCTCCAATAGAAGGTGTCTGTGATAGCGTGCTGTACGTTTCCTTGCGGAGTACTCTTATTATCCTTCTTGCAGGCTGCGAGAAGACCTAATACTCCGACGATGGCTGCGAGAGCCCATGTCTTTTTCTGCATGATAGCTTTGATGTTATGTCTCAAAAATGATAAAAAAAGTGCAATGCAATAAGTTTCTTATACGCAAGAGGGTCCTTAGCTGTTTCTTTTCTCAGACAGGAAGGCGTGGTTTACTGCAAAATCACTAATCTTGAGCCATGGAGCTTTTTATACATTGGAATGTCAACCCCACCATTCCGATCAATTTTCATCTCTTTACTGTGCAGTGGTACGGGCTGATGTGGACCTTGTCCATTTTCGGATGCTTCTTTTTGGGCCGCTGGATCCTGGCCAAGGAAAACCTCAGCGAAGAAAACCTCGTCCTGATCATCCAGTATATCTTTATAGGAGCCATCATCGGTGCCCGCCTGGGACAAGTATTTTTTTATCAGCCGGGTTATTTCATGGCCCATCCCATAGAGATATTTAGCGTGTGGAAAGGGGGCCTATCCAGTCACGGAGGCATCATAGGCGGCCTGGTCGCTATCTACCTTTTTCATCTGGGCCATCCGGATTTCAAGCTGCTGTGGCTGCTGGACCGCGTAGCGCTCATCATCTATCTGCCGGCCGCGCTCATCCGTTTTGGCAACCTGATGAACTCTGAGCTGATCGGCAAGGTGACGACCGAACCGTGGGGATTTATCTTTCCGGGAGAGACCGAGGCGCGACATCCGGTCGTTTTGTATGAGAGCATTTGTTACTTCATCCTGCTGCTCATCGTTATACAGATATACCGCCATATGGGAGACAAAAGACCGGGCTTTTATGTTGCTTTCTTTTTCACTTTCACTTTCCTCACCAGGTTTCTGCTGGAGTTTATGAAGGTGCCCGAGGCCATGGTAGGGCCTATCAGCTCTACACAGCTACTGAGTATACCGCTCATACTGCTGGGCATATTTATGTTTATATTCACCTACAGAAAGGCAGCACAGGCAGCATAGTGGCAAAGTATGAGAAATGGCTGGGAGCCGGGTTGGGTTTTGTGGTCGGTGGCCCAATGGGCAGCATGATAGGCTATGCCGCGGGAGAGCAGATAGGCAAGCCCGCAAAGAAATACAGCAAGACGGCCAATACTTCAGAGTTTGAGACCAATCTCATTTTGCTGGCATCCGCACTGATACAGTCAGATGGCCGGGTGACCAAAGAGGAGCTGGATTTCGTCAGGACTTTTTTCACAGATCATTTTGACCCGTCCCATATCGAGGAGAAGATGGCCATCCTCCATCATTGCCTGGAGCGCAGGTATGATACCCGCAAAGCCTGTGATGACCTGCGCATATCGTCATCACCATCCACCCGTATCCAGATCATTCACTTCCTGTTTGATATCGCGATAGCAGATACGGACCTCAGCCAGCAGGAGCGCAATACTATATTCACCATAGCAGGCTGGCTCAATATCAATGATATTGAGTTTAACCGCATACGCCAGTCATATATAGCCGAGGTCAAGCGCTACAACATCTTTGGCCTGGCGCATACAGCCTCCTTTGAGGAGATCAAAGCAGCCTACCGCAAGATGGTACTAGAGTATCATCCAGATAGGAATAGCCACCTCTCTCCTGCTGAGCAAAAAATTGCAGCGGATAAGTTTCGCAAGATACAGGAGGCATTTGACCAGATCAGGGCAGAGCGCGGAGCAGAATAAAGGACACCATGTACGCCTCCTATCATCCATATAGTTTAGAGTTCAAAAAACCTGTGCTCACGTCCCGGAGCCGCATGACGCATAAGCACGGCTACTACCTGACTATAGAGGCCAATGGCACAAGGGGCGTGGGAGAATGCAGCTACATCGAAGGCCTGAGCATAGATGATCTACGAGGCTATGAAGCTGCTCTACTCAACCTCTGCAGCGAGATAGAAGAAATAGGTGACGCTTATTTTGAATCGGGGATTCTACCACTTGATCTCGTGGTACGCTATCCTTCTATTGCATTCGGCCTGGAGACTGCACTGCTCGATCTGCGAAACGGAGGTAAACACGAGATCATCAAAGGCTCTGAGTTTTATGCGGGCAAGAAAGCCATTCCTATCAATGGGCTCGTATGGATGGGTGATGAGGGCTTCATGCGTGAGCAAATCGAGCAGAAACTAGCAGATGGTTTCCGCTGTATCAAGATAAAGGTCGGTGCGATAGACTTCGATGAAGAATGCCGGCTGATAGAGAGCATCAGGGCTCGCTATGGCCCTGCACAGATGGAGATCCGCCTCGATGCCAACGGTGCTTTCACCGCGGATAATGT
>JAFDYP010000395.1 GCA_018267355.1 Bacteroidota bacterium | reverse complement strand
TATAAACCTTTGCATTTTCTTAATCCCTTTGCGCCTTTGCGAGAAAGCTCTTTCGCTTCAAAGCGCCTTAAGATCACACTGCCTGCCTGCGGCGACCAGCTATTTTCATGATGCCTACAAACAGTACCGGTACCACAAAGATGGCGAGTGTAGTAGCTGTGAGCATACCGCCAAACACGGTCCAGCCGATGGTCTTTCTCGCCTCTGCGCCTGCACCCGTAGCGAATGCCAGCGGCAGTACACCAAAGATAAAGGCCAGTGAGGTCATCACGATAGGACGCAGACGCAGCTTGACTGCCTCGAGCGTAGACTCCAGTATGTCATGGCCGTCATCTACACGCTCCTTGGCAAACTCCACGATCAGGATCGCATTCTTGGCTGCCAGGCCTATGAGGGTGATGAGGCCGATCTGTGCATAGACGTTATTGCTCAGAGATGGTATAAAGGTCAGCGTCAGGATAGAGCCAAACGCACCTATAGGCACGGCAAAGATCACCGAGAACGGTACCGCCCAGCTCTCATACAGCGCAGCCAGGAAGAGGAATACAAATGCCAGCGACAGCGCAAAGATGTAGATCGAACTGCTACCCGCCGATATCTCCTCTCTGGTCAGGCCGGAAAACTCGTAGCCATACCCTGTAGGTAGCGTCTTGGCTGCTACTTCCTGCAGCGCCTTGATAGCCTGGCCGGAGCTGTAGCCTGGTGCCGGATCACCATTGATCTCTATAGAGGGATAGATATTGTAGTGCGAGATCATGGCCGGCTGCTCTACTACTGTCGCAGTGGTCAGGGTGCTGAGCGGGATCATATTGCCCTCACTGTTGCGTACATAATATTTGCCTAGCTCCTCCAGGTCGCCGCGATAGGTCGAGTCGGCCTGTGCCATCACGCGGAAGTTACGCCCGTAGATGTTGAAGTCATTGATATACGAGCTGCCGAGCAGGGTAGACATGGTGCCATACACATCTGCTATGCTTACGCCCATCTTCTTAGCTTTATCACGGTCTACGTTGATACGATAGCCCGGCGTACGGGCGTTGTAGAAAGTATACGCCATCGCTATCTCAGGGCGCTTGCGCAGCTCACCGAGAAAGTCATTGCCTACCTTTTCAAACTGCTTCATATCATCGGTACTCTCCCGCTTCTCCAGCTCAAAGGTGAAACCACCCGTGCTGCCCAGGCCCTGTATGGCCGGCGGCGCTATGGCAAAGGTCGTAGCTTCTTTGATAGAGGAGAGTTTGGCCTGTACCTGGCCCACGATGGCATTGAGCTCTTCAGCCTTGCCCTTGCGCTCATCCCACGGTTTAAAGAGGACGAAGATCGTACCGGAGTTAGACTTTGCAGATTGTGATACGGCATTGAAGCCTGCTATCGCACCGGTATTCTTGATAGATGGTATGGACTTCAGGCTATCTATCATCTTGTGTATCGTGATCATGTTGCGCGCTATAGAGGTGCCTTCCGGCATTTCATATGCTACGAACATGTATCCCTGGTCCTCTGTAGGGATAAAGCCAGTCGGCTTAGACTTGAAGAGGAATCCCAGGCCTACAAAGAGGCAGACCATCATGATCAGTACATAAGGTGTCTTTTTGATCCAAAGCGCTACACCGCGGCCGTATGAGTTGGTCACACGGTTAAACCAATTATTGAAAGCATCAAAGAAACGGTCAAGGATGTTCTTCTTGTTGGGGTCGTGAGCCTTGAGCAGTAGTGTACACAGCGCGGGTGTCAGCGACAGCGCCACAAATGCCGAGATCAATACGGAGATAGCAATGGTGATCGCAAACTGCTGGTACAGACGGCCCGTAATACCAGGGATAAAACCCACCGGCACGAATACCGCCGCCAGGATCAGCGCGATGGCGATCACCGGGCCAGAGATGGATTTCATGGCCTTGATAGTGGCGTCTTTGGGCGAAAGCCCCTCAGCATCTATATAGTGCTGCACGGCCTCTACCAACACGATTGCATCATCCACCACGATACCTATGGCGAGTATCATACCGAAGAGGGTCAGCGTATTGATAGAAAAGCCCAGTGGCGTGAAGAGTGCAAAGGTGCCGATCAGCGATACCGGTATGGCCAGTACAGGGATCAGCGTCGCACGCCAGTTTTGCAGGAAGAGGAACACGACGATCACTACCAGCAGCAGTGCCTCGAGGAAAGTCGTGAGTACTTCCTCTATAGAGGCACTTACCACAGATACCGTTTCGTACGGCACGAGATAGTCCACATCCTTAGGGAAAGTCTTCTTCATCTGTTCTACCGCCTTGTTCACACCCTCATATGTCTGGAGCGCATTGGCACCCGGCGCCTGGAAGATGAGCAGGAAGGCCGCATCCTTTCCGTTCACATAGGCGTGGTTGCCGTAGTTAAACTTGCCTAGCTCTACACGCGCTACATCTTTGAGATAGGTCACAGCACCTGTCTGAGGGTTGGAGCGTACGATGATCTTTTCAAATTCCTCTACCTTGTTCAGGCGGCTATTGGTAAATACTGAATACTCAAACGCCTGGGCGGCTGGCTGTGGCGAGCCACCGATAGAGCCGGCGGCTACCTGCAGGTTCTGCTCCTGCAGCGAACCCAGTACATCATTCACCGTCATATTGAGTGCTGCCAGTTTGCCGGGATCCATCCAGATACGCATGCCAAAGTCATCGCCAAAGGACTGGATATCACCCACGCCTTTTACGCGCAGGAGGGCATCCTTCATATAGATGTTACAGTAGTTGCCCAGGAAGGTCGCATCATGCGTACCATTAGGTGAAAAGAGTGCTACCACCATCATGATGGAGGGGTTGCGCTTGCGGGTAGTGAGGCCGAGGCGCTTCACCGCATCCGGCAGCGTAGGCTCTGCTACGCTCACCCGGTTTTGTACGTCCAGGGTAGCGATATCGATATTGGTCCCTACGTCAAAGGTAGCACTGATATTTGAGCGGCCATCGCTCGTACTCGTGCTGGAGATGTAGGACATACCGGGAGATCCATTCACCTGTGTCTCTATAGCGGTAGTAGTGGTCTGCTCTACTGTACTGGCGTCAGCGCCGGTATAGTTGCCCGCTATAGATACCACCGGCGGTGTGATGTCAGGATACTGTGCCACCGGCAGGTTGATAAGGGATATGAGGCCTACCGCCACTATCACTATGGATATGACCATAGACGTGACGGGCCTTTTGATAAATATATCTGCGATCATTATTTCTTTCTTTTTTGGGTTTAACCTCACCCATCTGCCTTCGGCATCTTCCCTCTCCCAAGGAGAGGGAAGAACCTATCGGGTAAATGAGGCTATAATATTATTTTTTATGAGCAGCGGGAGCGGCAGCCGGGGCGCCTGTCTGTAGCACAGAACCTTCGTGTACTTTCTGCACACCTTCTGTCACTATAGACTCGCCTTCTTTCAGTCCGTCCTTTACGATCACGTCTGTACCTACCTGTGCACCCAGATGTACCTTGCGCTGTGAGGCCTTGCCGCCATCAGCTACGTAGACGAAGAACTCGCCCAGCTGCTCCGTTACAGCCTTGTACGGTATCAGCACCACCGGCGCTGTAGAGGCATTGCCCACCAGCACGTCACAGTTCATGCCTGCACGCAGCAGCCTTTCTTTATTAGGAAACTCCAGCCGTACCTTCAGCGTGCCGGTCTGAGGGTCTACAGCGCGGTCCAGGAGACTGATGTGGCCATGATGCGGATATACATCCGTCTTGCCAAAGGCGATAGAGAACGTCGTGTCACCTGCCTTGGCTGTCTGCTCCAGCCTGGCGAAGCGATAGATCTCCTTCTGGTCTACCGAGAAGTCTACCGCCATAGGGTCATCAGTAGAGACAGTATTCAGCAGGGTGACGCCGGCTGTGACCGCTGCGCCTACCTTGACCTGCGAGATACCTATCGTACCATCAAAGGGAGCTGTGATGGTCGTATACTTCACGCTGGTCTGTACGCCGCGTACGGCTGCTTTGGCAGCTTCTACCTGCTTCTTCGCGGCAGCGAGGGCAGCATCAGCGTAGTCTACCTGCTGCTGGGCTATCGCATCTTCTTTGGCCAGGTTGTGATAGCGCTCTGCGTCTTGCTGCGCTTTGAGCAGGTTGGTCTCCTGCACATTCACATTGGCCTGGGCCTGCTCATAGTTGGCCGCGTAGAGCTGGGCATCTATGCTGTAGAGCTGCTGGCCCTGGCGCACATGGTCGCCGTCCTTGAAGTAGATGGCTGTCACAAAGCCGCTCACTTGCGCCCGCAGCTCTACCTGGTTGAGCGCTACTACAGTACCGGGATAGGTCTCTGTGTAGGACGCAGCTTGAAGTTTCACGGGTGCCGTGGTCACTGCCACGGGAGCATTGGGGTCCCAGCCACCTTGCTGGCCCTTGGTATTACAGGCCGACATCAGTGACAGCACGAAGGAAAGGATCGCGATCAGGATGATCGCCTGTATCATGTTATATAGATGGTGTCTCATGTTTATATACTGGTTTTAGTGGGTTAGAATTTTAATTGGCCGGAGGCGCGCAGCAGGTCTATCTTGCCGGAGAGGACCTGGTACAGCGCGTTGTAATAGTTGATATGGGCGGCGCGCAGGTCACTCTCTGCGTTCACCACCTCCAGGTAGGTCTTGACACCGGAGCGGTACTGCAGGTCTATAGTGTGGTACACCTGCTGGGCCAGGTCCAGGTTTTCGTGGAGCGCAGTGTAGTTGGCCAGGCTGCTCAGGTAGGCCGCCTCTGCCTGCGCATACTCGGCGCTGATGTTATTGCGCAGGTCGGTCAGGTCCCAGTCGGTCTTGCGCAGCTGCCACTTGGCCTGGCGCACAGCCATGATACGCTTGCCACCGTGTACCAGCGGAAAGGCCAGCGTGAGGCCCGCATAGCTGCTGGGATAGTTGTGCTTATATAGCTCCGAGAACTGGTTATTCAGGAAGTTAGCATTGTAGTCTGCATAGCCCGCTATGTTTGGCACAAAGGAGTTCTTGGCATGGCTCACATTGGCTGCTATAAGCTTGCGCTGTGTCAGGAGGCTCTGGTACTCTATGCGGTTATTGTAGTCTGGGTTTCGCGCTACGTCATAGCTCACCTCGCTCTCCATCTGCAGGCTGTCATACACTACATCCAGTACCGCATCCGTGGGATAGCCCATGATGGCCTTGAGCATCTGCATACGCGCTTTGTACAGCTCTTCATTGCTGCGCTTCAGCGCTTTTGCATTGTTCAGTGCGATGGTAGCGCGCTGCCAGTCGGTCTTGTCTACTATGCCATTGTCATAGCGGCTCTTGCTGTCCTTCACACTGCGCTCCAGACGGGTGATGTCCGCATCGTTCACATCCATCTGCTGACGCGCGAGCAGCACTGCGTAGAAGGCTTTGCTCACATCTGCCACCGCATTGATACGGTAGTTCTCAGTCACCTGGCGGCTGAGCAGTTTGGCACTCTTGGCGCTATTGGCTGCGTAGAGCAGGTCGCCGTTCAGGATATTCTGATTGTAGATCAGCTGGCCGTAGCTCGTGTTCTTATTGCCCAGCTGTATGACCTGACCCATGAACACGGTGGTAGGCAGCTGGAAGTTGTGCTGCACATTATAGTTGAAGTCTATGGCCGGTGCCCAGTCTGCGAGGCGCGTATTGACCTGCGCGCGGGTGATCTGCTCGTCCAGTACCGACTTTTGTATAGCAGGCTGGTGGTGCAGCGTGTACTGGATGATATGCTCCAGTGTGCCACTCGCCAGCGTACTATCATCTGCTACCTGCGCCATACTGAGCGCGGGCCAGAGCAGCCAGCCGGAGAGCGTGAGGAGTAGGGTTAATATGTACTTCATGTATTGTTTAAGGTTTGGTAATGAATGACCAATCAGTCACTTCATGGGTGAAAAAAAATTAATTGATCCC
>JAFDYP010000394.1 GCA_018267355.1 Bacteroidota bacterium | reverse complement strand
GGTTCCCGAGTTGGCCACATAGCATGGTAGAAAAGTACCAAGATCCTGATACATATAGCAGTTTACAAACACACCTGCCGAATCCAGCAAGTTAGTGGTCACAGATGGTGCACCTAGTCCTTCAGTCCATACTACGACTGTGGTGGGTGTATCAGTACCGGAGGTGACTACCGCGCGGAAGTGATTGCACTCTTGCTCATAGCATACATCACGTGGATAGATGGACAGGCTGACTGATGGTTTGCCGGTCACACAGATCGAATCCCTCAGCGTATCTATACATCCGGACGTTGATTGCAGCGCCAGAGTATACCTGTGGCAGCCCTTGGTAGTATACTTCACGTACATCGAGTCCTGGCCGCGTGGTATTGTGACTGCACCGGGAAAGCTCCAGATAGTACTACTGAAAGGCCCCCCAATAGTTGTATTGACCACCAGAAAAGTATCATTGACACAACCATTGCCCAGCTGCGTCACAGTAGTCGTGGCATGGAGTCTTTGAGCCACGATCAGGTTATTCTGGATCAGTGTGGAGGTACATCCCAGGGAGTCAGTGACCCGCAGCACAGGAGTATAGTTTTGATACGTAGAGAGCGTCACAGACGTTCCCGTATGGCTGGCCGGAGTAGTATTCGGAGTAGGATTCCAGCTAAAGGTACAAGATGCACAGGGAGGCCCTGTATAGGTCAGGGTCGACGTGAGCGGCACCGTGCAGGAGTAGGTCGGAGAGGCAGTAAAGTTGATAGGGAGGACCTGGCCAAAGCTATCTGCCACGGCCACCGTCATCGTATCAGCACAGCCGCCGGCATAATATACGATCAGCTGGGCACCATACTTGCCGGGATTAGGATACGATACATTCACACACGTATTGCTGGTAGCGCTGGAGGTAGACGGAGTACCCCCGGGAAAATTCCAGGTATAAGAAAGAGCCCCGGGTGTACATGGACAGTATGTGGCAGATCCCGGTACACATGAGTTATTGCGGGTAGTCGTGAAACACGCCGCCGCATAGCTACCCACATTCACATACGATGGCCTGTTCAGCGTATCGGAGCATCCGGTCAGAGAGTCGACTGCTATCAGCTTCACACCATGTACGCCGGTAGTATAGGCATGGACGAAAGTATTGGAGTGGCCGGCCTGTGCAGCCGTAGCACTGCCATCCACATACCAATAATAGAGCGTAGCGCTCGTACCACCGGTAGCAGTCATCGTACTAGTCATCGGTGAGGCGCACCCGTTTAGTGGTGTACCGGTAAAACTGGCTACGGGGCGCGCCTGGATATTGATCGGAGCAAAATTAGAATCCGTAGTACAGCCACAAGCGTCCGTAATAATCACACCGGGGTGATAGGTACCCTGCAGTGTATAGGTATGTGAGGCAGGCACCTGAGTGCCTATCTGCCCCTGACGCCAGTCTACGATGTAGCTCAGCGGACCGCAGCCCGGATCATAGGTACTCGCATCGGTATAGGTCACCGTCCCTCCCAGGCAGGTATTGACCGGAGAGAAGGTCCCCCTGATCACCGGAGGGCAGTGCACTATGAAGTTACTATCTACGGCTGTACACGTTACCCCGTTTACGACAGTGGTCATCATTACTTTCACCCTGCCGCAAACGCTCATAATAGCTGATGCCTGATAGTTGTTATTGACCGTGATGCTCGTAGAGTTGGATAGAAACTGGATCACCCAGTTCGTATTGGTAGCGCCGGGGGTTGTATTTTCCAGATTGAGGACATAGCTGCCTTGACAGCCTGATCGTTGATTTGCCGAAAAGGTGCACTGAGCATTCATCTCACCTCCTACCAGGATCAAAAACAACAAAATGGAAGAATAAAATATATTCTTCCTTAAAGTGGAACTCTTCATGTAGAAACTTTCATTAACTAGGGTATACTGATAAAGATAACACAAACAACGTTAAAGTTGCACCTTATCATCTCCAATAATGCGTTTTTTTTCGCACAGATCACAAGCATAACTAAAAATGGTAATACGCCCTTAATATGCACGGACGTATTACCATCTTCTATCGGTAAACCCAGGGGATCAGGCCTTTACCATTGTGCGCAAGACACGTTGGTCTTTGGCACATATTTTTTCTTCTTATAGATATAGATCACGCCTATCTCTATCGCACCGACTGTATTAGACGCTCTGCGCAGGTTAGACACATTGATATCATATGCTACCCCTAGCGACACCTGCCGGTAGTCCAGTCGCACATTAGGTATGAGGGCATCGCCTCCCTCCTGGCCACCAAACCGGGCATTGAATCCGAAGGTAAATGAATTAATTGAGTTATACCGCTCGCCAAATAGCAACTGGCCCGCGGCGCCTACATTGGCCTGAAAGCTGGGGCCCTGAGCCATAAAGAGCACTGTGGGCACCAGGTTCCAGCGATTTTTGATAGCTATCACCGCTCCTCCATGGCCTACAAACTTAGAAGCCAGGCGCTCACTGCTCACATCCGAAAATGACTCTTTGGGCTGGGATACGTGCGCATACGCAAAACCCAGGTACATACTGACCCTCTTTTTGAAGTCGACATTGTAGCGTATACCCACAGTAGCATCCAGCGCCATATTCAGTTTGCCTATAGACTCAGCTATAGGAGTAGGGAAAAGCGCATTGCCATTCCTGAATTGTTTGAACATGATCTCACCCGCCAGGCCCACTGCTATAGAGTGCTTCACATGATACCCAAAAGCCTTTGAATATGCTACGCTGATGATACCATCCGTCAGCGTCAGGGCCTGGTCACCTGCACCATCCCGTACAAAGCTTCCACCTATCCCCAGGTAGTCTTGCTTGCGTTTGCCCAGACGGATATCTCCATCTACATATGCCCCATAGGTTTCATATTTGGTCCCGCCATGCGGCGAGCCCACGGTAAACCACTGGCGCCGGTACATAAAACCAAAACGTGCGTCCCCCTCAAAGAATCCGGTCATAGCAGGATTCAGATAGACCGGCATCATATGATATTGGGAGAAATGCGGATCCTGCGCACGCAGACCGATCGCCCCGGCTAATAATACTATGAGGTATAAAACCTTCTTCATTCCTGCTTTTTATTTGATTAATGATATGTTGCCCCCTATTTCCCGTTTGTCATTTTCATAAGCCAGCTTATATTCTATGACATAGGCGAATACGGCTGTATTCAAGGGCTTGTTCGTATTGAATATATCAGTACCATCCCAG
>JAFDYP010000393.1 GCA_018267355.1 Bacteroidota bacterium | reverse complement strand
GCGTAGTCTTCGTATGTTATTCTGATAAAGGCGCTGTGTGGTGAGAGGCCGCGGTTATCTAGCAGGTAGCCGCCTGCCAGCAGGGTAGGTGTCGCTATTTTGCCCTGGTAGTAGATGTCTGACGGATCAGGGTAGGAGGCTATGGCGCTGCCATCATCTGTGAGCGTCACGGGGACGTACTGTGCATAGTCGGCTTTGGTCTTGTAGACAATCGCATGTGCCGTAGGCCTGTAGGTGGCCGGCCTCGGAGGCACAGGTGCGGTATGCGCATCTGCGGTGGTGGCAGGATGTTGTTTAGCCTTGCAGCCGGCTACGGTGCCGGCTATGGCGAGTGTCAGGGTGATGATGGTGAGTAGCCTCATGGTGTGTAGTGTGATCTGGTGAATATAAAAAGGGCCGCCCATATGGACAGCCCTTGTATATCATTTTCCGTGCCGCATTATTCTTTTACGAAGCGGCTGGTAGCGCGGCTGCTGCCATTGTGCAGGGCGATGGTGTAGACACCAGAGGCCAGGCCCGCTACATCCTGCGTATAGCTGTTGGCACCTATATTGACACGTACAGGCATTTCTGATACGGTATTGCCTATCATATCATATACGGTCAGCTGCATATCTGCTGCCTGTGCGGCGGTCACGTGCAGCTGGAGCTGGTCGCGCACAGGGTTAGGCTGTGCTGTCATGCTCTCTACTACTGCTATATCCTGTATGCCTGTAGCGCCCTGTGCAGAGCTGATCGTACCTGATACCCGGTCTGAGCAGCTACCATTAGACACCTCGAGCGTCACTACATAGTTGCCTGTAGTGCTGTAGGTGTGTACCGGGTTCTGGTCGGTAGAGGTGCTGCCATCGCCAAAGTCCCAGGTATATGTCAGGCCTGTGCCTGTAGCGCTGGCGGTGAAATTCACCACATTGCCCGCTCCTGATGCATAGGAGAAAGAGTTGGCATTGGCACCGAGCACAAAAGCGGTGACCGGTGTGCGCAGGCTGGTACACTGAGTGGACTGCAGTACCCAGTTGTAGAAGAAATAATAGTAGCTGGACCCTGCATCGCTATTGTATATTCTCACGGTACTATCCTGAGAGTAGTATGGATAGGATATGCCGGTGCGGGTGCGGTAAAGAGGCGTAGCGGCGCCATTACTGTAGAGTTGCATCGCGCTGCCCACAGGTATGTCAAAGTCGAGCTCCACTGTATTGTATCCGGCGAAAAGCTGTACCTGTGCAGAGGCCAGGATGCCGCCGGTAGAGTTGGCCAGGTATACGGTAGCCTGACCATCATTCTGCGCGTACATATCTACATATGTCAGACGCTGTGGCGTACTACAGCTGAACATCAGACCGTGAGAGGTACTACCGGTGTAGTAGTTGCCCGTTCCGATAGTATTGCTCGTCATGCCCGCAGAGAGCATCGGGCCCAGGATCTTGGCCTCGGCATAGTAGGTAGTGCTGCTATTGAGTGCCGGTGTGGTATAGGAGTTGCCTACAGCCACGGGGCTGCCCCCGGTAGGTGTAGTATACCAGCTGATATCGCCTGCAGCTACACCTGACAGGGTAGCAGTGCTGCCACTGCAGATGCTGGCAGCGGTGATGGTAGGAGCGGTATTTTCTACAGCTATGTACTGGTACTGCACCGCAGTATCCGCACCGCATCCGCCGCTGGTGACCAGTGTCACGTCATACACGCCATAGTTGGTGTAGGTATGCGCCGGGGCGGAATCTGTAGAGGTGGTGCCATCGCCAAAGTCCCACACATAATTGGTGCCGTATGTGCTGCGGTTATTAAAGTTGAAAGTAAATGGTGCGCTGCAGGCCTGATTGTTTGGTACGGAGAAGGCAGCCGTCACAGCAGGTACTACCTCTACATAGACACTCGTCTGGGCAGGTACACCTGCGCTGTCTGCGGTCAGGGTGTACACCGTATTGGCCGTAGGCGTCAGGGTAGTGGTGGCACATGTGGCACAGGCTACGCCTGTAGTAGGATACCAGCTATAGGTGGCACCTGCCGGGCCTGTAGCGGTGAGCTGTGTAGAACTGCCCAGGCACACCTGCGCAGTAGCCACCTGTGCCGAGAGGCGATATGGATACATAGGTTGTATACCTATCAGGGCTCCCTCGCGGGTGGTGAAGGTAGCGCCGCCGGCAGTCAGGTTGGTAGTGGCAAAGTAACCATCATAGCTGCCACCCCAGCCCCAGTTCATGTGCATCAGGTTATTGGCATCGTAGCCATCCATCACCCAGGTGTGGCCGCCCTGAGTCGGGTCAGCGCCCTCATACTGTACCACACGGCCGGCCTGTATCTCGGCCTTCATCATCTGAAACCACTGGTCTACCGTGTAGTCCGTCAAGTTCACGCCCTGCAGGGTATTAGGATTAAAGAGGAAGTGATTTTTGAAGGAAGATTCTGCAGAGGGCCAGTTGCCCCAGACCTCGGCCTGCTGTACATAGGCACCACTGCCGCCCTGCGCTGCTACATCGTAGCCCATAGCCACGCTCACACCGCAGTCATACATCAGCTGGGCCACATCGCTGTAGTTAGCGCTATTGACCAGGTTGGGCATATTGGCCCAGTTGTAGGTATGTGCAAAGTTTGCACTGAGCGTAGGGTAGGCAAAGCCATCACCTGATGCCGGAGGAGTATATGAGTAGGAGCCCACGCCTGCGGCAGGGTAGTTCCAGTACTTCATGATCTGCGCCATAGTAGTAGCTACGCAGCCTGTCACAGCCCGGTCGTTAGCCGTGGTATTGAACGGGCAGAGAGCATTGTAATATGGGCTCTGGTCCCAGTGGGTGCGCATCAGCGGGCCTACTGCCGCTGCCCGGCTCGGCGCCTGGTATGGGCCGCTCTGGCACGCCTGCCACTCGCTGCGTATGGCCGCCGTGGCAGCTATATGCTGGGTCACAGCAGCGCGCAGGTGCACGGCAGTATTGCTCATCCAGTCACTGAGGCCTGTCTTGCCATAGTTCATGTCAAAGTTTGACTCTGTAGAGTAGCCTATGACCGGGCGGGCCACATCATCTGCAGAGACGATCACAAAGCCCGTCTGCGGGGTCATACCAAATACATAGAAGTCCGCAGTGCCGTCGCTCTCTGTACGGGTATACAGCAGGGTAGGGGACACATTGCTGGCTGAGGGTACGGCACCCTGGTAGAAGTTTGCCGCTACGGTACGGGCGGTGGCCGGACTGACGGTAGAGGCCATAGCCGCGCTGAGGGTCATACAGGCTCCTGCGAGCAGGAGGAGTATCT
>JAFDYP010000392.1 GCA_018267355.1 Bacteroidota bacterium | reverse complement strand
GGACTCGCCACCTTTGAGTATGATACAGCGTACCGGCGCTCGGGTGCCGACCTCGCGCCGCTCATGATGCCCGTGCGCGGGCCGCAGGGCGTTTATAGCTTCCCTGAGCTGCGGCACAGGGCGGGCGCCCCCGGCACAGATACCTACCGCGGGCTGCCGGGGCTGCTGGCAGACTCCCTGCCAGACCGCTATGGTAGCACGCTGATAGACGCCTGGCTGGCGCAGCAGGGCCGCCCGCAGGGCAGTATGAACCCCGTAGAGATGCTCTGCTTCATAGGCACGCGCGGCATGGGTGCGCTGGAGTATGCCCCCGCCTCTCTCCCACCGGACCGCAACACCTTCTCCGTAGAGGTGGCGCAGCTCGTGGAGATGGCGCGGGAGATGCTGACACGCAGAGAGCACTTTCACACCGATATGCGGGAGGAGGCGCAGGCCATGCGCGAGATCCTGCGCATAGGTACCAGCGCCGGTGGTGCGCGCCCCAAGGCCGTGATAGCCTGGAATGAAAAGACAGGCGAGGTGCGCTCCGGCCAGACACGCGCGCCGCGGGGCTTCACCCACTGGCTGCTCAAGCTGGACGGCGTGAGCGATATACAGCTGGGCGCGAGCCACGGCTATGGCCGCGTGGAGATGGCCTACTACCTCATGGCGCGCGACTGTGGCATAGACATGATGCCCTCACGCCTGCTGGAGGAGGGCGGCAGGGCGCACTTTATGACGCAGCGGTATGACCGCGCCGATGGCGATATACGCCACCACATACAGACCCTCTGCGCCATGCGCCACTATGACTACAACCAGGTGACGAGCTATAGCTACGAGCAGCTCTTCCAGACCATGCGGGAGCTGCGACTCGACTATCAGACGGCAGAGCAGATGTTTCGCAGGATGGTGTTCAATGTCGTAGCGCGCAACTGTGATGACCATACGAAGAACTTTGCCTTTCGCCTCCGGCAAAATGGCGCATGGGAGCTGGCACCGGCCTATGACGTCTGCCACGCCTACCAGCCGGGCCACCAGTGGGTGAGCCAGCACGCGCTGAGCATACAGGGCAAACGCCAGCACATCACCCGCGATGACCTGCTGGCCGTAGGCGCCTCTATCCGCATGAAGAAAGCCAATGACGCCATCAACGAGATCAGCGCTGTAGTCTCCCGCTGGCGCGACTATGCCGACCAGGTGCGCGTAGCGCCAAAGCTCCGCGATGAGATAGCAGGTACGCTGGTGAGGGTGTAGTCGAGGGGCGAGGGACGAAGGACGAGGGACGAAGGTGAGAGACAAGAGCCCCGCCGTTGCCCGTCGCCTGACCAGCAACTAAATGAGAGCGTCTCCTGATATACTAAAATGTACCGTCATAGTGAGGATTGCGCCCAGCGCTTGTTGCTGATCAGCGACCTACAACGGCTAGGAGAAGCATCTCTCCTAACCCTTTCTGAAGGAGCGGGCTAATACAATACATTTACTCCTTCACAAAGCGGCCGGTGCTGATGGCGCCGGTGCGGTCGGTGGTCTGCACGAGATAGATGCCCGGGGCCAGTGTACGTACGTCTAGGCCCGCAGTGGTGTAGTCTGTACTGATGACGCGCGCGCCGCTGATATCCAATATATCTACATGCGCAGGACTCCCGCTGCTGATGTATAGCGTGTGGCTGGCTGGATCTGGGTAGAGTGCCAGGCTGCGTACATCGCTGATGGCTGTGATACCGGAGACATTGCACGCACTGCCGATGTGGAGGGCGGAGCGGAAGCAAGGATCGAGGTGGGCATCGTCCAGTGTATTGCTGCGGTCAAACATGGAGAAGAGGTAAGTAAGTGTCGTACCACCATCGTAGGAGGTGACATACTCATCGGGGCCGTAGCCATCCCAATATGCCCAGGGGATCTGCGTAGCGTCCAGCACGGCGCCGAAGTTCTCGATATAGTTGCACCGGCTGGTGTCGTCTCCGTACACTGCGGGAAGAGAGGTACAGCCAAACTCACCGAGCCACACGGGTACATTATTGGTAGCAGACCAGGTGGCTACGTCCTGCACCTCTGCTGTGATATCTGCCGCCTGCGCACCATGACGGGCAAAGGACACATGCTGGCCTGAGAGCGAGTCGGTAGCCGGTACTCCTCCCTGCCCCTGAAAGCAAAAACCGGGATAGCTATTGCCATCATAGATGTGAAAGGTGTAGATCAGGTTGGTATCACTGTATGGTGCGGACGAGCTGAGCGCGGTGGGGTCATAGTAGCCCGTATTGCCTACTATGAGTGTGTGGGTGTGATCATACTTGCGGATCGTATCTATTGCGGTCTGATAAACGGTGCGCAGGTGGGCATCGCTCACAGTATTGGGCTCATTGCGCAGCTCAAACATGACACGCTCAGGGTCTGCATAGCCGTAGCGCCGGATGGCCTGCGCCCATACACGGCTGATGAGCTGAGCCTGCTGCATATAGTTGGCATCAGTGATCTGGTAGTGGGTCTGGAGGCCGTAGGTATCATCATCGTCTGCGAGGTGATTGTCTATCACGAGGTTCATATTGTAGCGGCCGGTCCAGGCTATGACGGAGTCTACATAGCTCAGGCCGCGTGCTACATTCTGATCAGCAGTATTGAAATCATACGGTGCGGTGTAGCCGGCAAAGGGCTCAAAAAAGACAGGCAGGCGCACGGTCTGAAAACAGAGGTCATGCAGATTTTTGATATCAGCCTCGGTGTAGCGCGTGGCATCAGGAAAGGAGGTGGTATTGAAATACCAATAGCCGGACTCGAGCCAGACGGCGAGGTTCATAGCCTTCTGCAGGCGGGCTGCGCGGGCCTGTGCAGTAGTGGCTGCGCCGGCACAGTAGGTAAGGCTGCAAAATAACAAGGCAAGTAGAAACTTATTCATTGGTTGATTTTTTTTGGTGAAGATAATTCAGTTGACACATGCAGTAAGAGTTTAACAGGCGAAAAGGCGACAAAGCACGTCCCCTTTCGGAGCGTGCTTTGTCTATGAGTGCCTGCCCCTAAATCCCCAAAGGGGACTTTAACAGCCGACCATTCTAATAATAACCACTGCTAGGATTGGCGCGGAGTGGTGAAGACCTTTTTGGCCTTGTCGGCTATATTCTTCATGCGCTCCTGCTCGCGGTGGTAGGCTATCTCCTCCTGATGCTGGAATGATTGCTCCTTGTCATGGTTGCCCTCCTTCCACTGCACCTGGCTCTGGTGGCCCTGACCGGGTATGAGGTGCATATCGGGTCCATGCACACGCTGCGGCCTGTCTATGCGGCCTGTGGCTGTATCTATACCGCCGCGTGCATCTTCGTCCGTGGCATTGTCGCTGCCCTCTATATCATCGGGGCGGTCTGTATCTACGCGTATAGACTCGTCCTGCTTATTACCGCCTGAGGCAGATGAGCTTTCACGGCTCTTTGCCGTGTCAGTTTTTTTAGCCGGAGCGGTGGCGCGCTTAGGCTGCGGAGCAGAGCCGCTGCGGGAGCTGGCAGGCTTAGCTGCGCTCTTGCCGCTTGTTTTCTTTGCGGTGGTAGCCTTCTCAGGTGCGGTGGCCTTTTGAGCTTTCTTAGCTGCAGATGCCGTAGTCTTTTCTACTTTCTTAGCTACGGGAGCGATGGCCTTTTGTGCCTTCTTCACTACGGGTGCTATGGCCTTGGCTGCTTTCTTCACCAGTTGCCTGCCTTTGGCCAGTGCTTTCTTGGCTAGTGGTGTGGCCTTCTTTACTGCTTTTTTAGCAGCGGCTTTGACACCGCCTTTGGTAGCAGACTTCTTAGACGATGCCGTAGACTTGCCTGTTACTTTTTTGGCTGCACTCTTTACGGCCTTCACCGCCTTCTTAGCTGCGGGTTTTGCTTTTTTGACGGCGGCTTTCACTGCCTTCTTAGCCGGGGCGGCTTTTTTTGCTACTTTTTTTGCAGCGGCTTTCACTGCCTTCTTTGCAGCGGCTTTTGGTTTGGCTGCTGACTTAGATTTCTTTGCTGTTGCCATGATGTTTTGTTTTTTGAGTATGACGCTCCACATAGTGAGCAATACTACGTGTGTGGCAAATGCAGGGCCAATAGAAAGGGGCGAGGGACGAAGGGCGAAGGACGAAAGGCGAGGGTCGGGGGACGAAGGGCAAGGGACGGGAGACGATCTACTATCGTGCGTTGTTTTCTTCTTGACTCTTGGTTCCTGACTCTTGCTTCTTGATTCTTGACTCTTGCTTCTTGGTTCTTGACTCTTGCTTCTTGATTCTTGACTCTTGCTTCTTGGTTCTTGACTCTTGCTTCTTGGTTCTTGACTCTTGCTTCATGGTTCCTGACTCTTGCACAAAAAAATAACCCGCCAGTGAGCATTGGGTTTTAGACTCGCCGGCAGGTTAACCACAGGTATGTATATCTTTGCCCTAGGCCAGGGCTGTAGTGTCTATGCGGATCAGCCGCTCCTGTACTGCTATGAGCACTACAGAGATGATATTGCGGGCACCGGTCTTGCGCAGGATGTTCTTGCGGTGAGTGCAGACGGTGTTTGCACTGAGCTGTATGCGCTCGGCTATCTCATTGCTGCTGAGACCTTGTCCTATCAGGGCGAGTATCTGGCGCTCGCGGCCGGTCAGGTCTGTCAGATTTTTGCAGTTCATCATTGTGGGTGATTTTTAGTGACACAAACCTAGCTGGTATACCTAGAAAAGGTTAACCAGAAGTAGTGGCAAAATAGGAGGTCTGGGCAAGGCTCGGTCAAAGGCAAATATTTTCTGTCAAAGCCATATCTAAAGCATTCAGCCTCAGATACTGTCCAATAAAAAAATCACCAGAAAAGGGTATAGGATTGATGAATAGATACCTATAAATTTGAAAAAACTATCAAATCTATGCCAAGCACACTCACAGTCTCAAAACTGAGCGACCTGACCTTTGCCGTATCCAATGACGGCGTGATCACCATCTCTGCCCCGGGCCAGACGGACATCACCTGCTCCTGCAACTCCTACACCAAGTGGTACACCTGGGGAGTGGTGGGTAGCGGTACCAATCCCTTCACCTTTGCCGTGAGCCCGTGCAGCGCGCCCAGCGGACTGAAGTCTGAGAGCTATACCAATAATGGCAACCTCTCTCTCGGTGTGACCACCAATGGCGCCTCAAAGATCGTGCAGGGAAACCATGGCGACTCTCGTATAGGTGGCGGCATGGTCGCTATCTCCGTACTGATAGACAATCAAAGCCTGAACGGCAGCAGCGGCAGCTACCCTAACTATCTGGTGGCCCACATGCCGAGCGGTGGTGCCTATCTGACCTTCTACCATCCATAACCCCTGATCCATAAACAAAGACCACTTTTCAGCCCAAACGTAGCCGGGAGACACAGTACCGTATCATCAGACTGATCTCCCGGCTTTTTAGAAGAACATGATACAGACACACACATACACCCGCCAGCGGCTGCTGAGCCCCGCCACTGGGCGCGTCACGGAGGTCTGCCTGATAGAGACCGATGGCACGGCAGAACTGCCGGTCTACCTGGAGTGGCTGCGCGCTATGGATGTACGCCGCGGCCTGCTGCTACTGGTGAATGTGGCTGAGTACAGCGCCGCCGCCCTGGAGATACTGCATGAGATCCGCTCCCTGGGTATAGAGGTGCTGCCGGTACAGCTACCCGATAGTATCAATACCAAGCCGGGTACGCCCCACTCCTACCCCTTGCCCGCTGCAGATATGATGCTCGGTGCCGTAGGTACAGATGGCCGCCGGACGCTGTATATAGCAGACTATGGTCGTCATGATTTTAAATCGCTGCGGTATGATCACCGCTTCCGCACGGCGCTACGCCGCCTGGGCTATCAGGCCATAGCCTGCCGCGATGCCGGCCTGCCAGCGCTGGAGGGTGGTGACTGCCTGCAGGTAGAGGAACATCTGTTTCTAGGTGCCCGTACACGCCAGCGCTTTGGCGCTCATGCTACCTGCGATATCCGGGCCTTCTACCATCTGGCAGAGGAGGTGCAGCTACACTACATAGGTGTGGACGATCCCTCTGTGCATCAGGGCCTGTACCATCTGGATCTCTACTTTGCCTATGCGGGCAGAGATGAGAGAGGGGCCCACCGCTTCCTCGTAGGATATATAGATGAAGATAGCATAGGCGACGCAGTGATAGATGATATGCGCAGGCAGCTGGACCAGTTTCGCACAGTGGTGCGTGAGACACTCGATGCCTGTTTTGGGAGTATGTATACACTCACACCTGTGCCGGTCATCGTGTGTGATGTCTACCGCGTATCTCCGCTGAATGGCATCACCGAGAGTGTGAACGGCCGGCTGAGATACTACTTCCCCTGGCCGAAATTTATCAATGCAAAGGAGCATCCGGACTTTGACATAAAGCAGCGTGTCACGGCGGCCACGCAGCGCGCCTGGGATATACTGACAGCTACACTCGGGCCGGAGGCGCTGGTGCGCTGCCCTGTGCCTGTGTGCTATACTACCGGCAGCGGCCAGTCACTACACTGTACTGTAGGTATCATAGGGCGTGCAGGCTAAGCCGTAGCAGTGGCCAGCTGCGCTGCGGCAGTCCTCATAGTGACGCCCAGAGCGCGGGCATGAAACCAGATGCGGGCCTGTGGGTATGCGGTGATCTCATCCACAGCAGCAGGCACGCTGCTCTCCAAAGACCGGAAGTATCCGGCCCCCTCTTTCACAGCGGTATGCAGCAGCTTCAGGATACTATTATACTCATCTGAAAGTGGTGATCGGCTATCTATCCAGCGCTGCGTATTGCGTATCTGCGTGGTGAGCAGGTCTATCTGGCCCAGCTCGTGGCGCGCTATGAGCTGATATAGACGGGCTCCATACTTCATATCCTGTCGTGCGTCAGACTTATCACAGATGATGCGCTCAGTATAGTCTATGACATCATCCCAGCGCTGCAGCATCATGTATGCCATGGCCATATTATACAGCAGGGATATCTCACGTGCCTTGTTTACTTTGCGCCGATGGCGCTTCATACCATCTATGATCCATGGTATCATATCCGGTATCCTCTCATACTCTCCTACACCGCTGTAGTAGATCATCTTGTACAAAGCCAGTAGCTGAAATGCCTCACCGGCCTCATCCTCATTGGCTGGATGGATCGCCTCCACTTTATCCAGCAGCACCTTCATCTGGGCATAGTCACCTACAGAGAGCAGACTCGTCAGCGTATTATTGATAGTGATGAGATACAGTACCGGATCTGCGTGTGCCATATGCGGGTAGGCGTCATAGAGCGCATATAATCTGGCCTGATTATCATGAGAGCTGGCCGCATCACCACGGAGCTGATAGTAAAGGCTCCAGATGCTATAGTAGATCCTGTCAGCACGGAAACAGAGGCCAGGGGCATAGTTCTTGAAAGTAGGATCGCTGATCCTTCCCTCTGCTGCTTCCCAGAAATTTTGCGGCAGCCCGGCAGCAGCATACATACGTACCTGTATGAATAGCCAGTCATTCAGATTGCGCAAGTCTGTGATGGTTTGTATTTTGTGCAGGACCTGAGCATACTCTACACCTATCGCATCGGCCTGCTCGCGCAGGGTGTCATGGCTCAGCTCCAGATTCATGTAGCCCCTCTTCATCAGCAGGGTGAGCAGGATCTCATACTTCTCATAGGTCTCGGCCATCTCTATAGCGCGCTCCAGCGTCTTGCGGCGCAGGGTATTGAGGCGCTTGCTGCGGTATAGCTCCTCATCTATCATCAGCTCACTGATCTGAGTATCTATAGAGGTGCCGGCGCTATAGCTCCGCAGAGCCTTCATGATCATCTCATGCAGGTTCTTCTTCTCATCGGCAAAGTTCTTGGAGATCTTTGCATCCTTGATACTCGCCTTCAGCCTTGCCTCATCGTAGGGGCCCTCGTCGGGCAGGGCGTCATAGGCATCGTAGAGTATCTCGTACTTATTGACCTCGCCTTCCTTGACGTGGCGACGGCTAAAGACTTTGAAATAGCGCTTCTCACTGGAGGAGAGTGCTTTGACTAAAAGGAAAAGATCGTCAGTGGCCTTCATGAAACACTACAAAATGGTATGGTACTGCAATTTATGCGAAACCATCCATATACCCTAAAAAGGGTATACAGGCATACAAGTTTTACATTGTGCTGCATCGATATCCTGACCACTGTCATCACCATACCATAAATATGCGGCCAGTTCATTATCATTAGGATATGAAAGCAGCAGGGGCATATGAGTGGGTGCGTATAGCGATAGCTGTGGGGTTGGTAAGTTTTTTCAGCTACCTGATGCTGCGTATCACCCTGCCGTACCTGGCCTTTGAGATAGACACAGACTTTCTGGTGACCAAGCAGTCCATCATCCACATCCGCCACTGGCGGTATGCCTTCTACACGCATGTGATCACGAGCACCTTTGTGCTGTTTCTCGGCATCTTCCAGTTCATACACCGCCTCATCTATGGGTACAAGAAACTGCACCGCTACATCGGGCTGGTGTACCTGATCATAGTGGTGTGCCTGAGCGGCCCCTCGGGCCTGATCATGGGTATCTATGCCAATGGGGGCATCTATGCGCGGGTCAGCTTTGTGACGCTCTCGCTGCTGTGGATGGGATTCACAGCGTGGGCATACCTGCGCATACTGCGGCATGATGTGCGCGCGCACCAGGCGTATATGCTGCGCAGCTATGCCCTTACGCTCTCTGCCGTCACACTGCGGTCGTATGCCTTTGTACTGCCTGTCTTCGTACATATGGATGGGCGCGATGAGTACATCCTGATAGCCTGGCTGAGCTGGATACCCAACCTGATCATCGCAGAGATATTGATCCGCAAGGGGTGGATGACGCTTTAGCTATCATAGTGGCTTGCCGGCGGCAGCTATGATGCGGCCCTGCTCTGTGATGCGTAGGAACTCGGTGCCAGACAGGTCGCGGCGTATCACACTATTGTGCTCATATCCGGAGTCCTCGGGTGCGTACTGCCACTGCTGGCGGTAGGTCTCCAGTTTGATCAGCCCGTCCGTGTCTATAGATAGCGTCTGCACGCGCATCGGTGTACAGAAGCAACCCGTCTCTACCATGTCTATGAATTGCCCCGCTGTGTCTATGGTGGCAGTATAATACTGGATGGGATAACTCCCTTCATAAAAATTGACAGAGCGGATGACAAGCGTGTGGAAGGTAGAAGAGAAAGGAAACTCTGCTACATACTCATAAGATTTAGCTACAGTGCGTGAAAATTCAGTACGCCCATCTTTCAGCCCCGGTATGAGCGCAGAATACATAAAGTCAATATTTCTTCCATTATGCTCTCGCAGCGAGTCTGGTCCTACGGCAAAAGGTAACTCCTGTTTATCAAAATGCGCGAGAAACATCTGCATCATCATAGCGTGGCGCTGCTCCTCAGGCACGTGGTATTTGCGCAGCAGTATATTGAACTCTTCATGGTCCAGGTAAGCTTTGAACCATGGATCGGCAGCCAGAGAGTCAATATCCAGCTGATAGTCCCTGACCACTTGCTCCAACTCTACGAAATTGGGATCCAGAATTGCATTATTTCCTTTGAAATTCAGTACAGCAGCGCGCTGCCGCACCTCAGGATACCTGAGCGCCATGCGTACTGCTGGATGTACCATCCCTATATCTTCTATATCGAAAAAAGCCTGCGCGAGAGCCAGATAGGCCTCGCCGGTAGGCGCTACACGTACTGATTCCCATAGGTCAGGGATACTCTGCTCCGCCTTCTTTTTATTGACCAGCAGGTCTATGCCGTGGAGATACTTCCTACGTGCATAGTCGCGCTCCATCTGGTCGGTCTGCCAGTTTGCCACCGCAGCACTGTCAAAGGCGACCATGCTATCGAGCATCACATATTTAGGGTCACCAGATGGAGAACTCTTATGATGAAAGAATGAGCAAGAGGAAAATGACAAAAGAAAAGACAGCAAGACGAATAAACGGGTCTTCATAGACAGGGGTTGTTTCCCTCAAATCTAATCAATAGCCGCTATATCAGGCCGGGCAGGCATTTTAGTGAGAAATATTGGGCAAAAAGTAAGGCGTGGCACGCGATATGCTCTCCTTAGCAGTATAAAATGTCACCGCCATGACACCCAGCGCTCACACCTACCGCCTGCTGCTGGTAGAGGACAATCCCGCCGATATGCGCCTGATGCAGGAGGCCATACGGCACGCCGGCCTGGAGCAGGTGGCCGCCTCTACGCCCTGCTACAGCGCTGAGGACTGTATGCACCGCCTCGATGAGGTCTACCGGAGGCACCAGTCCTATCACCTCATCATGCTGGACCTCAATATGCCCCGCACCTCTGGCAAGGAACTGATCCGCATGATACGCGCCGACCGCCGCTACAGGCAGGTGCCGGTCATGGTCTTTACCAACTCTGACTCACCACTAGATATGCAGGACTGCATGCTGCTGGGCGCTGATATGTACGTACAGAAACCATCAGACTTTTCCCGGCAG
>JAFDYP010000391.1 GCA_018267355.1 Bacteroidota bacterium | reverse complement strand
GGCTGGCCAGTCCTTTGTGATATCAGTAAATACCACAGGCTTCTGAGGGCGCAGGTATTCGTTTACAAACTCCTTTTTAGTGAGTCCGCTACGTCTGTCTACTTGTTTCAGAACCATCATACTATAACAAAGGTAGCGTATAAATTAACAATCCGCCAAAGGACTGATAACTTTCATGGCTGTGAAAGAGGCATGCCTTGATAGGGATAAACGACAAGCTCAATATCCATTCTACATTCTTTGACAAAGCTATGACTTGCAGGCGCGCATTATTCCTTTAAATTTGCCGACCCATCAAAATACGTTAACAACCATAGCGTATACAGCAGCTTATGGGTAGGTTTAATTATTATTACATCTGATGTTTGCCATATTTCAGAAGGAACTGCGCCAGTTTTTTAGCTCGCTGATCGGCTATATAGCCATCTGCGTCTTCCTGCTGCTGGTGGGCTTTATGGTGTGGTTCTCTCCGGAGGCCAATATCCTGGATGCCGGCTATGCCTCACTGGATTACTTTTTCTACATCGCTCCCTTTATCCTCATGATGCTGATCCCGGCCATCACTATGCGCTCTTTCTCTGAAGAGATGCAGTCAGGCACCATAGAGCTGCTGGCCACCCGCCCCCTCACAGATACGGCTATCATTATGGGCAAGTTTCTGGCCGCGCTCACGCTGGTGCTCTGCGCTATAGCCCCTACTTTGATCTACTTTTACTCTATCAGTCACTTGGCCTATCCGGTAGGCAATGTAGACTCCGGAGGCACCTGGGGCTCTTATTTCGGGCTCGTATTTCTGAGTGCAGTTTTTGTCTCTATCAGCCTTTTCGCCTCCTCCATCACGCGCAGCCAGATCGTAGCCTTCATCCTGGGGGCGTTTATTTGCTTCATCTTCTTCTATGCTATAGAGGGCCTGGCGCGGCTGGGTGTCTTCTATGGCAAGTCTGACTATATCGTAGAGCAGTTTGGCCTCTATGCACACTACGAGTCTATGGGCCGCGGTATATTGGATACGCGAGATGTCGTGTATTTCCTTTCCGTTATTACGCTATTCACTTTTTTCACCCGTACATCACTAGCTAGCAGAAAATGGTAAAAGGGCTGAAAAGAAATATGGGCAACCGCCGCGATGCGATCTTCATCCTGCTGGTGATGATGGGCATACTGGTACTCGCCAATATACTGAGCCAGTATGTGTATACGCGTATAGACCTGACATCTGAGAAGAAGTTTTCCGTCATGCCATCTACACGGCGGCTGGTAAAGAACCTGCACGATGTAGTGACCTTTAAGGTATACCTGGAGGGTGATATGTCTGCCAAGTACAAGCGCCTGCGGCAGTCTACCCATGACCTGCTGGTAGACCTGCGCGCCTATGGCGGCAAGAACATAGAGTTTGAATTTATAGACCCTGTGAAAGGCAAAAGTGACGCCGAGCGCAAGGCCCTGATAGAAGAGCTCTATAATAAAGGACTGGCCCCCGCTACAGACCAGACCAGTGGTGCCAATAAACTCAACAACACCCTCGTCTTCCCATGTGCCATAGCATACTATATGGGCAGAGAGTATCCCATACAGCTCATAGAGGCACAGGCCAAGACGGATGTAGAGACCATGCTCAGCAGGTCTGCCGTCTCACTGGAGTATAAATTTGCGACAGCTATACAGAAGCTGACCCAGTACCGGCAGCCAAAGATCGCATTTAGCTCAGGTCATGGAGAGCTGGACAATAACGGACTGGCCGATATACAGCAGCAGCTCATAAACCTGAAGTATGCAGTGGCGCGTCTGGATATTACAAAGCGCTATAAAATAGATGAGGATTTTGATGCGCTGGTCATAGCCAAACCCCTGGCCGCCTTTGACGAAAAGGACAAATACAAGATTGATCAATACATCATGCATGGCGGCAAAGTAATGTGGCTGATAGATGCCACTACGGCCGACTTTGACAGTCTGAAGACCAATCTCACAGGCCAGTTTGTAGTAGATCGCAATCTGAACCTGGATGACCAGCTTTTCAAATACGGTGCCCGTATCAATACAGACCTGGTACAGGATATCAACCACTGCAACCCCATACCACTGCGGGTGGGTAGCATGGGTGGCGGTCCGCAGGTCGAGCTATTTCCCTGGTACTACTTTCCGCAGCTGATCTCTGATAGTGTCAATAATCCTATCGTGCGCAATCTTGACCCGATAGCAGCACAGTTTGTCAGCACAGTAGATACGATCAGAAATCCGGGCGTCCGCAAGACCATATTGCTGCACACCAGTGATAATTGCAAGGCCGTCATGACCCCGGTACGGGTACACTTTGGCATACTGCAGCAGGCCCCAAACCCTCAATACTATAACCAGGCCCGGCTGCCGGTAGCCGTACTGCTGGAGGGCCGGTTTCAGTCACTGTATACGAATCGCCTCAGCCCGGAGTTTCTGGCTATGGGAGACAGTGTAGGAGGGCTGAAGTTTCTGGATCACAGCGATACCAGCGGCAAAATGATCGTCATAGGCGATGGCGATATCATCCGGAATGAAATGGCGCCGCAAGACAAATTTGCCTACCCGCTGGG
>JAFDYP010000390.1 GCA_018267355.1 Bacteroidota bacterium | reverse complement strand
CGCCACTATGAAGATAGGAAGTGACCAGTACCGGATATCAAAGGGGGAGCTACTTTTTGTGCCGGCAGGACAGGTTTTTTCCTTCGGGCCAGGAGATGTCAATAGAGGCTACCTCCTGGGCTTCCATCCTGATATGCTGACCAGATCGGCGGACAAGAAGGCGGCGCTACAGAGATTCCACTTTCTGAAAGTGTGGGGCTACCCAAAGATACAGCCATCATCTTCGACCTCTCAGCACATACTGTACCTCTGCAAGCGTCTGCTGTCAGAGTATCGGACTTATGCACAGACCCGACCGGCTATCCTGCAGCCGTACCTCATGGCGCTGCTGGGAGAGGCAGATACAGCCTATCCGGTAGCAGAGGCTGTAAGTACTACAGCGGGTACCGGCATTGCAAATAAGTTTCGTGAGTTGCTCACAGTCCATATCACGTCTGAGCAGCGCGTCACAGACTATGCCGCCCGTCTGCACATGACGCCAAATCATCTTAATAAAATAGTAAAGGCGGCTACAGGCAAATCTCCTACGCGGTGGATAGATGAGGCGATAGTAGCAGAAGCTAAAGTATTGCTCTACCAGAGTGACCAGACCATAGGCGAGATAGCCGCAGCAGTCGGTATAGCTGATGCAGCTTACTTTAGTCGCCTCTTCAAAAAGTATGAAGGCATGGCACCCGGTGCCTACCGGCAAATGATTGAAAAGTCCTGAAAGCTGCTGCTAATATCCTACTGCCGACAGCATGATGCTACCACCTTTGCATCACAATAGATAAACATGGCAGCACACATCATCCCCGACTTTCCCCTTTCCGAAAAAATAGGCGCAGTAGTCATCGCGCTCGTATGGATACTCGCTACGTCTCTGATACCGGAGCCTCATCGCCTCCGCATCAGTGCACTCACCATAGCCGGCGCAGGTGCCGCCTACCTGAGTGGCGGTCTGGGCGGGTGGGAGTTTGCGTTTTGCATCCTGATGAGCGCTGTCGCTTTCCAGGCACTCGATAGTTACACCTTTGTAAGTATAGGCTGGCTACTGCATACCTGCTGGGATATCTTGCACCATCTGTATGGCAATCCGATAGTCCCGTTTGATCCGGCATCTTCTGCTGGCTGCGCAGTCTGCGATACGATACTTGCTATCTATTTCTTCTGTGGCGCACCCGTATTCTTTACTACATTCCGATACAAGAAACTGACATCCTCTAACAGGATCTGACACTGCCGAAATTCGAAATCTCAAATCCGAAATCATATGTATCCATACATCTTATTCTTCCACTCTATCTGGCGCTGGTTTGTACTGGTCAGTCTTTTGTACTCGGTGTTTCGCGGCTTTCAGGGCTGGAGACGCGGAGATGCCTTTAGCAAGGCAGATGACACGCTGCGGCATATGACTGCCACGGTGGTTCATATTCAGCTCATCCTTGGCCTGTTGATCTACAGTATTAGTCCGCTGATCCGATACTTCTGGTCAAACTACCACGAGGCCGTACACGAGCGCGACATCCGCTTCTTTGGTATGGAGCACAGCCTCATGATGCTGGTATCAGTGATTATCATCACCGTCGGCTCTATGCTGGCAAAGAGAAAAGAAAATGATCGGGATAAGTTTAAGACAATGGCCATCTGGTACAGCATTGGCCTGCTCATCATCCTGCTCAATATCCCATGGCCATTTTCGCCACTGGTATCGCGCCCTTGGTTCAGGATGTTTTGATAAACAGCCTGTGGCTCACCAGCAGCATGAGCAGCGCCACACCGGATGATACTGCCATGATCATCGACACGAGCAGCGTGCTTTGCATCTGTATAGCACCCACACCGGCAGATATCAGACTGCCGATACCTATCTGAATAAAACCAAGGAGGGCAGAAGCACTGCCCGCATTACGAGTGAAAGGCACCAGAGCGGTAGCGGAGGCATTGGGCGAGGTCAGGCCCGCACATGACAGCACAATAAACAAGAAGGTCAATACAAGCGGCATAGTACCCATGCCACTCATCACTGTGATAAAAAATAGAACGCTGGCCACCACCTGCACCGTCAGTGTGGTGCGGAATATGGTCTCGGTGCTGTAGCGGGTTGCCAGCAGATGATTGGCCTGACTGCTACCTATAAATCCTAGCGATAGCGCAGCAAAGATGAGGCTATAGTAGTGGGGGCTCACATGAAACTCACCGAGGAATATGCCCGGCGACCCAGCCACATACACAAACAACCCTGAGAAGGAAAAGGTGCCCGCCAGCGCATAGATACTAAAGCGTGGCTCACTCAGGATATCGCGAAAGCCCGACAGGATATGCCTAGGACGCAGGGAGACAGTACTATCCGACTCATGCCCTTCGGGCAAAAAGAACATGACCATGAGTAGCATGAGCACAGTGATAGCAGACAGCACATAGAATACATACCGCCACCCTGCTATGTCCACTATCACACCACCTACAGACGGTGCCAGTAGTGGAGATGCCCCGAGTATCAAGACCAGAGATGAGAAGATACGCGAACTGCGCTCAGGTGGGAAGAAGTCCAGAACCATAGCCATAGCTGCCACCGAGGCTACGCAACCGCTCAGTGCCTGCAAAAAGCGCATAGCCAGCAGCATCTCTATAGACGGCGCAGTCGCACAGCCGATAGAAGCGAGAATGTACAACACCATACCGATGTAGAGCGGCCTCTTTCTTCCGAAGCGATCCAGCAGCGGGCCGTAAAGGATCTGACCTATACCAAAGCCAAGAAAATAAATGCTGACAGTCAGCATCGCCTGCGCCATGTCTGTATGCAGGTCAGCGGCTATCCTTTTGAAAGCCGGCAGGTACATATCTATGGAGAAGGGTGTGATCGTATTCAGGGCTCCGATCATCAGGATCAGGAAAAACTCCTGACCTGCGCTGCGCTTTGGGTAGACGCGTGGCGCATGTGTATCGGCTTGTCCGGGTATGAATTCCAAGTGGTATTATTTATCTGTGT
>JAFDYP010000038.1 GCA_018267355.1 Bacteroidota bacterium | reverse complement strand
CCCGCACAGGGGCCGCGGTGTGTACAGCGCGGTGATCCGCGCGGCGCTGGAGCTATACCGCGCGCAGGGTTTCGGCAGGGTGCTGAGCAAACACCACGCATCAAACAATGCGGTGCTGATACCCAAGCTGCGCGCAGGATTTCAGATCACGGGCTTTGAGATAGATGAGCGCTACGGGCTATTTGTCAATCTGACTTACTTCTTTAACGAGCAGCGGCGGAACACTTATAGATTCCGCACCGGTGCACTGCGCCCTGACGAGGAGATCAGCAAGTACCTATGATGGAGATCAGACTATTTGAAGACTATGTACTGCGCGAGGTCTCAGCAGAGCAGCTCACCGCCGTCTTTGACCGCTATGCAGATGAGGTCTTTCATGAGGATATCTATATACCTGTAGAGTCATGGCTCACAGAGGACCAGCAGACAGCACAGCGCGGCCTGGCCCGCCTGCTCAGAGAGCGCTACGTACTGCGCACCCTGATCTATAAAGGCGAGGAAGTAGTAGGCTGGCACCTGGGCTGGCAGAAAGAAGCAGACACCTACTATATGACCAATACGGCAGTGCTGCAGGAGTACCGTGGCCGTGGCATCTATAGCGAGATGGTAATAGCCGTCATAGAATACCTCAGAGGCAAAGGATTTCAAAAGCTGACCAGCCGCCACCACGCATCTGCCAATACCATACTGACAGCTAAACTCCGTGCGGGATTTCAGATCACAGGCATAGAGGTAGACGAGCGCTTTGGCATACTGGTCTGCCTCAGCTACTTCTACAATGAAAAGCGACGGGACGCATACCGATTCCGCATCGGTACGAAGCGGCCTGATGAGGAGCTAAAGAAGTTTCTATGATGGAGATCAAACTATTTGACGACTATGTACTGCGCGAGGTATCGCCACAGGAGTTTGGCCCGTTCTTTCGGGAACAGCGCCCCAGGCTCTTTGCCGAAGGCGTCCATATCCATGTAGAAGAATGGATGACCGAAGACGAAAAAAACCTACTGAAAGATCTGGCAGAGAGGATCAAGGATGCATATCTTCTTCGGGCCTTCATCATGAAGGGAGATACGATAGTAGGCTGGCACATGGGGCGCCAGACAGATATGGACACCTACTATATGGCCAATACGGCCGTGCTGCCGGAGTACCGGGGGCGCGGCATCTATAGCGAAATGGTGGTGGCTGTCATAGAATACCTGCGAGGCAAAGGATTTCAAAAACTGACCAGCCGACACCTCGCCTCCAATAATCTGATACTGACACTCAAGCTGCGGGCGGGATTTCAGATCACGGGTATGGAGGTAGACGAGCGCTTTGGCATACTGGTCTGCCTCAGCTACCTCTACAATGAAAAGCGACGGGACGCATACCGGTTCCGCATCGGTACCAAGCGGCCTGATGATGAGCTAAAGAAGTTTCTGTGAAGACACAGCCTTGTCATTCCTCCTACTTTGATCGCTATCTTAAAAATATCTTAACGTACCACATAAGCCATTGCGACGGTTATGCCTTATCTTTAGCGTATTCATTTTCCCTCACTACTAAAAACTCCCGCAATGAGCAAAATCAAAGTACAAGACGGCACAGAGATCTATTACAAAGACTGGGGGACCGGACAGCCCATCGTATTTCACCACGGCTGGCCCCTCAGTGGCGATGACTGGGACAAGCAGATGATGTTTTTCCTGCAGCATGGCTATCGTGTCATAGCACATGACCGACGCGGCCACGGCAGGTCTACCCAGGTAGCCACCGGCCATGATATGGATACCTACGCAGCAGATGTGGCGGTACTGGCAGAGGCCCTGGACCTCAGGGATGCTATACACATAGGCCACTCTACCGGCGGCGGGGAGGTGATACGCTATGTAGCTAAATATGGCAAAGGCCGCGTGGCCAAAGCCGTGCTGATCAGTGCCGTGACACCCTCTATGGTGCAGACGCCGGCCAATCCCGATGGTGTACCTATGGCGATCTTTGACGAGATCAGGCAGCAGACGGCTACCAACAGGGCGCAGTACTTTCAGGATTTCACACTGCCGTTTTTCGGGTACAACCGTGAGGGGGCCAAGGTCTCTCAGGGTGTACGAGACAACTGGTGGCGCCAGGGTATGACCGGCAGCATACAGGCGCACTATGAGTGCGTGAAGGTCTTTTCTGAAACGGACTTTACCGAAGACCTAAAGAGTGCTGACGTACCTGTACTGGTACTGCACGGTGAGGATGACCAGATAGTGCCCTATCAGATCACCGCGCTGAAGGCCGCCAAACTGCTGAAAAATGGCAAGCTGATCACCTACCCGGGCTTCCCGCATGGCATGCCTACCACAGAGGCAGACACGATCAATGCAGATATCCTGGCCTTTATCAAAGGCTAAACCTACCTGGCTTTGCAAGGACTATAAAGGGATGGCATGACGCTATCCCTTTTTGCATGTTTACCTGTTCACCGAAGGATTTCGGGCTTTCTCACACCCGATCTTTATCAGTTACAAACTCATGATTGAAACACACAAAACGGCACTTGTAATCTACAATGTGATTTGCGAAGCTAATCTGTAAGCAGACCGTAAACGGTAGGGTTATTAAAAAACTCAACCGTATGCGATCCATCATTACCCCGATCCTCTCCGGCCGACTCGTACTGATCACATTGCTGCTATCTGTATACATGCTACTATACAGCGGCTCCGCTACTGCACAGTGCACAGGCTGCACGGCTACTATTACCAACAATATCTCCGCCGTCACCGTAAACAGCGGCCAGGTAGTCTGTATCAACTATGTGGGCACCTTTACGAAATCTATCACCATAAACGGTGGTACACTCTGTATAGGGCCCAATACTACCATCAGCTCCGGGATCAATATGCCAAGCGGTGCTGCACTGAATATCTACGGCACCTATAGCGGCAGCATGAGCCAGAATGGCGGCGATATCACTGTCTACAGCGGGGGCAATTTCCGCCCTTCGTCCTTCAATCTGAATGGCGGCACGCTGACCATCAACTCAGGCGGCAGCAGCACACTGGGCACACCCTCTTTCCCATCGGGGTATGTATTTAATGACTACGGCGCGCTGACCATAGCGGGATTCACACTGAATGGCGGCGCGACTGTCAATATCAGTGGCACCTCTACTACGATCAGCAATAGCGTGACCAACAACGGCAACCTGACCATCACCGGGCCGGCCACGATCAGCGGCGCCTTCTCTCAGAATAGCGGCGCGGCATCCTCCTTTATCAGTGGGGTGACCGTGACGGGCAGCGTTTCTAATAACGGTACGATCAACCTCAACGGTTCTTTCTCCGTAGGAGGCAGCTACACATCTAACAGTGGTGCCTATATCACCGCTACCGGCACGACCGGCTGCAATGCTGTGACAGTGTCCGGCAGCATATCAGGCAGCGGCGGCTTCAATGGCGGCGGGAATAGCATGACCATCAGCCCTACGCCATCCTGCTGTATGAGCAATGGCGCTACGGCTGTGGCCACCACGCCTAGCTCCTCTCCCGCCTCGCTCTCCACTACACTCACAGACAATGTGATCAGTGGCAGCTTCACCGCGCCCTCTGCCTCTATCGGCGCCTATCTGGTACTGCGCTATATAGGTACGAGTGCGCCCAGCTGCTCTCCTACCAATAATACTGCCTATAGCGCGGGAGATGCCATAGGCACCTGCACCGTAGCGGCCATCGTGGCAGGTGGCAGCACAGGCACAAAATACTTTACCGATACGATAGACCCGGCTACCGGCAACTGTGGCAAGAAGGTCTACTACCGCATTTTCTCCTATAGTGGCAGCGGTGCCTGCACACAGTACCGCACCACATCACCGCTCACGGGCTACGTCACCATGGCGTCTTTTACTACATCTGTGACCGCCAGCGGGTCTACCACATTTTGCTCCGGCAGTGGCACGACACTTACGGCAGGTACTGCAGCTACATACGCATGGAGCAGCGGAGAGAGCACCGCAGTTATATCGCCCACCAGCACCGGTACCTATACCGTGACCGCTACCAGCACACTGGGCTGCACGGCTACTGCCAGCAAGGCTGTGACGGTGTACAGTATACCGACCGTGAGTGCTACCTCCAATACACCTGTGTGCGTAGGCAGCACTATCTCGCTCACAGCTACTGCGAGCGGGTCTACATCCTACACCTACGCATGGAGCGGCCCTGCCAGCTACAGCGCCGCTACGGCGTCAGCCTCAGTGAGCAGCGCTACGAGTGCGCATGCGGGCTCCTATACCATCACCGTGACTGACAATCATTCCTGCACCGCCACCGCTACTGCTGCGGTAGCGGTAGATGCCACCTGTATAGACTCTACTACTACGGGTGCCAACGGTGGCGGATCGAGTGATGCGCCGTGCACACAGATACTGCGCTTCGATCACTACAGTGATGCGATAGCAGCGAGCGGCCAAAGCCATACCTGGGTACTCAATAACGGCAACAGGCTCAGCATGACCATCACACGCACAGCAGGGGGCTTCACTGCGGTCAGTGCGCCTACCTGGTCCGGTGCGGCCTTTGGCCAGAGCGGCTATACAGGCCTGCGTGGCAAGACGGTGCTCTACACTACCGCCGGTGGCTACAGCCAGGTGGCTTTCACCAATATCCATATGACAGACTCCGCAGGCAATGCGATCAATAATTTCACCCTCATAGGTATAGATGCCGAGAGTACGGACGGCTCCGAGCGGGACACGCTGGTGAGCGATGGTACCTTCTGGTATGACTATGATACCATCACACCGCCATCTGTAGGCTCCGTACCATCAGAGACCGGTATCGGCCTCAGCACGCTGGTGTGGGCAGGTACAGGCCCGAGCAATGCACGCGCACGGCTCGTCTCTACCAATAATCCCACGAGCTTTAAATTCTCTACTGTAGCAGGTGGCCTGCAGGGTTTTGCCATGGGTGTGTCCAATCCTGTGCAGGCACCCTCCTCCGCCACGATATGCAGCGGCAGCAGTTTCAATGCCAACCCGACCAACCTGCCTGCCGGTACTACCTATACATGGGCAGCGCCTATCGTATCACCAGCCGGCAGCCTGACAGGCGCTACCGCGCAAAGCACCCCTACGGCTACCGTGGGCCAGACACTGGTCAATACGGGCCTTAGCGCAGCTACGGCCACCTACACCATCGTACCATCCAATAACTGCAGCGGCCAGGGCTATAACGTGACAGTCACTGTAAACCCCAAACCTGTAGCATCTATATTTGGCAATACAAGCTTCTGCCCCGGTAGCAGCACTACACTGACCGCATCGGGCGGCAGTACCTATGCGTGGAGCACCGGCGCTACTACCGCGGCGCTCACAGTGAGCACGGCAGGCACCTATACCGTGACCGTGACGAGCGCCAGTGGCTGTACTGCTACAGCCAGCCGCACCGTGACCATGAGCAGCAACCCTACACCTGCTATCTCAGGCACTACGACCATCTGTGCCGGCACTAGCACTACGCTGACAGCCTCAGGTGGCACCTCCTACAGCTGGAGCACAGGCGCTACGACAGCAGCTATCTCTATCTCTGCCGCAGGCAGCTATACTGTGACCGTGACCAACGCCTCGGGCTGCACAGCTACTGCGAGCGCTACAGTGGCCGTGACACCACTACCATCTGCAGCGATAGCAGGTAGCACCTCTATCTGCTCCGGTGGCAGTACCACACTGACTGCGTCAGGCGGCGGCACCTATGCGTGGAGCACAGGCGCTACCACCGCAGCTATCACAGCGGGCAGCGCTGCTACCTATACCGTGACAGTGACCAGCTCGGGCTGTACTGCCACAGCCAGCACTACGGTGACACTAAACAGCAACCCTACTGCCTCGATATCCGGTACGGCATCCTTCTGCCCCGGAGGTAGCACTACGATCACCGCAGCAGGAGGCACCTCCTATAGCTGGAGCACCGGAGCTGCTACTGCTGCACTCACTGTGAGCACAGCAGGCACCTATACAGTGACGGTGACGAATGCCAGCGGCTGTACTGCTACAGCCAGCCGCAGCGTGACAGCAGGCAGCATACCGGTAGCTACTGCTACCAGCGCTACTGCCTGTACAGGCAGCAGTGCGACACTCACCGCTACAGGAGGTGGCACCTACCTGTGGAGCACAGGCGCTACTACAGCAGCTATCTCTGCAAGTACTGCCGGCAGCTATACCGTGACCGTGACCAATGCCTCAGGCTGCACAGCTACGGCATCAGGCACACTCGGCAGCTACGTGCTGCCGGTGCTCAGTATTTCATCTAATTCGCCTGTATGCATAGGCTCTCCCGTCAGTCTGTCGGTGACGGCTAACGGTGCATCCTCCTATACCTATGCCTGGACGGGATCTAATAGCTTCACTGCTACATCTGCCACACCATCTATCGCCAGCGCGACCGTGTCTAACAGCGGCACCTACAGTGTGACCGTGACTGACAATCACACCTGCTCGGCATCTGCTACAGTGGCCGTGAGCGTCTCTGCCTGCCTATCTGTGAGCGGCTATGTATTTAATGATGGTAATGGCAATGGCCTGGTAGGCCCGCGCGATACGGTCAGCACATTTGGGCAGACACTGTATGCAGTAGTATCTGACACTACCAGCCGCGTGGTCAGCAGCAGCCCTGTGAGCGCCAATGGTTCCTTTAGCGTATCAGGACTCACGCCATCTACACGCGGACTGAAGCTGCGCATCAGCACCACGCAGCCCGCAACGGGAGACAGCGTAGCTGCACCATCATGGCCTGCCAACTATCTCGGCACACTAGGCCAGTATGGTATCAATAACCTGGCAGGCACCGGCGTGTACAGCGGTACAGATGAGATCATACCTCTACGCACCGGCAGCAGTGATATCACAGGTATCTATATCGGCTTTGACAGGCTGATGCCGGCACAGAGCCTGCTCTACACCATCTCGCGCCCGCCACGCCACACCGTCAAGACACTCTCCGCAGCCGCCGGCCTGGGAGATATCACCTGGACCGATCCTGAGGACGGCGCCAATAAAGGATCATTTGTAGTGTCATCTGTCAATACCATGCGGGGCAATATCTTATTCTATGACGGCAATGGCAACAATGCCTTTGACACTGTAGAAATGATCAACGGCTACAAAGTGATACGCAACTTTGTCAACTCAAAACTGAAGGTGAAGTTTGAAGGCATGAATTCTATCAATGCGCAGTTCTCCTTTGGCTATATGGACTCTGCCGGCAAGGTAAACCCGAGCAGCTCTACCTACAAGATACAGTGGACCAATGGCGCGCTGCCGGTCAAACTGGAATATTTCACAGCAGAGAAAAAAGACGAGCGTAGCGCGATAGTAAAATGGGCTACAGCCTCAGAGATCAATAACGACCACTTTGAGGTAGAGCGCTCTGCAGATGCACAGCAGTGGACGAGGATAGGCACTGTGCCGGGTGCCGGCAATAGCAACGACCACCTGGACTACAGCCTGGATGACAATGATCCGCTGCCGGGTATCAACTATTACCGCCTGAAGCAGGTAGACTATGACGGGCAGTATGAGTACTCTGATATAGCCGAGGTAGAGTTTAGTGGCGAGGAGGGCATACATAGCGCTACAGTCATGACCATCTACCCCAATCCGCTACCCACAGGCCGACCGCTGCATATAGCGCTGGCCGGTCCGTCAGACCAGATCAAGACCATACTCATCCACACCGCGCTGGGCCAGCAGGTCTACCGCAATGATCCCGCAGCAGGCGAAGGCTACACACTACCGGGCCTCACCTTTAGTGCAGGCACCTATATCGTGACAGTGCTCACTACTACCAATGAAAGCTTCACAGCACAGATAGTGATACAATAAGAATACAGGGTGGTTAGTGTTTTTCTCATGCAGCGCGGGTTGGGTTTACCTGCGCTGCTTTTGATTGGCACCGCATCTGATTCCCTTAAATATCGTCCGTTTTAGAAAACTAATTTCAATAGATTTGAAGCGAGATGGTTCAGTTAAAAACCTTTTGGGGTCAGGATAGAGCTAAAATGTCAATGGACGGATTACCAGATTATAACGCCATTCGCCCTTCAGGGGCGCGAAATTCCTTCTGTCATGCACCTTCTGTCAATATGCTGTTTTCTCAAAGCGGCTCAGTATATGCATGCTGCCATAACATGGAATATGAAATGGGTAGTT
>JAFDYP010000389.1 GCA_018267355.1 Bacteroidota bacterium | reverse complement strand
TTTTCATTGCGCCCGTTATCCAGCTTGATACCCATATAGCCCAAGCCTTCACATACAGCCATACGTATCTCCGGCAGGTGCTCACCTATACCTCCCGTGAACACCAGCACATCTGTCCCGCCCAGAGCTGCGGCCAGGCTGCCTATAGCTTTGCGCACATGATAGCAGAAATATTCTACTGCTACGCGAGCCGCCGGGTCATCCTCTGTATTCCTTAGCAGGATATTGATATCTCCCGTGCTGCCCGATATGGCCTTCAGGCCGGATTCATTATTTAGCAAATTAGTAATATCTGCATGAGTACCCTCGCGCAGCATATACAAAACAACAGCTGGATCCAGGTCACCGCTTCGTGTGCTCATAGGTATGCCACCAGTGGGTGAGTAGCTCATGGTGGTATCCATAGATCTGCCACCTGCCACCGCTGCCAGGCTGGCACCATTGCCCAGATGGGCTATAATGATCCTGCTATCATGCATACTCTGCCCATAGCCATTTTTGATCTGGGTCATGATACTGGCATATGAGATCCCATGAAAACCGTAGCGCTGTAGCCCGAGCTTTCTATATTTCTCCGGCAGCGGTAGTATCCGTGATCTATCGGGCAGCGTGCTATGAAAAGCGCTATCTGAAATAGCGATATGTGATACATGTGGCCATACTGACATGGAGTTATGTATCAGCTCCAGGCTGGCCGCCGTATGCTCAGGATCTGCTACACTACCAGATCCGATATCAGCCAGCACCTCAGGCGTGATCAGAGCCGGTGCGGAGTGCCGCATACCAGATACAATACGGTAAGCTATAGCCCGCAGCGTAATACTGTGGATAGCTATCCAATTCTCCAGCCAATCGCATAACCGCATGATGGCATTATCCTGTATCCAATCTGGAGAGAACTCATGCGGAGACGGCCCATCCTTTTCAGCGAAAGAGAAACGGGCCTGAGCTTCATTGAGACCTTTGACCTGTCCAGTCAGCAGGGGCTCCAGTGTAGTAGCATGATATATTCCAAATTTGATACTGGACGATCCTGCGTTGAGGATCAGTAGTGCGTATGGTCCTGATGCATTCATATCAGGCATGAAGGTACAAAATGCGGGCCGGTCAGGACATCTGCTCACCCTCGTGATTCTGGCGGCGCAGAGACCAGTTATCTGTCAGGGTAGTTTCTATCCACATATTACCTGACTTTCTGAAAATACGCACCAGAAGCCCGAGCTTTTTGAGAAAGTCTGCCTCTACCTCTCCTACACGGCGCGCCGGATCTATATCTACGCTATCCGACGCTCGCGCAGCTCGTATCATGCCTATCGTAGTCTTGTCAGGTATAGTCTGCATGCCGTTTCGCAGGCCAGCCCCATTCTTTTTGAAAAACTCTATTTTCAGAAAGGGGAAAGCTGTCCTGAACTCCTTCTGGACCTCGCCTACACTTTTTTCATTTGATATCTCGATATTCATCGCCCGACCCTTTTTAAAAAATACAGGCGGAAGCTATTACACTCCCCGCCTGCTCAGGAAACCCGACCCGAAAGACTTACAAGTATTTTGCCAAAAATGAATTGAACTCCAGCTTCATAGCTGAAAATCTGTTTTCCAGTTCGTGCAGATCTCTGCTGTATATACCGAGGTCATTGATGGTTTTTTCATCTGCATGAGTCGGCTTCACCTTGATCACTTCCTCTATATGCTGCAGGCCCTTCTGCACTCGACCCTTGAGCTCAGCTATATTGTCTGCTGTGATCAAAAAAACATTCTGAAAATGCTCTGCCTGGCTCAGGACTTCCTGGCCTGTATTGGCATTTACGATAGTGCCCAGCCTCATTTCGAGGTATTGCAATTCTTCCTTATAAAAATCCAAAGCACGTACGTGCGAGTTGTAAGTATCGTATAGGGTATGCAGTGATACTTTCTGTGTTTTAGCTGTGGTCTCCATTGTTTTAGTTTTTATGTATGAGAAATAAATACGGGTACTTTTGCATCCCTGATCAGGCCGTTGGCCAGGCTCTGGCGCCATAGGCGTGATACCGCATTGCGGCCATAGGCGCCCATTACTACCAGTGTATTGCTCCCATGATCTGAGATATAGGTTTTGAGTTGATGAGCTGCTTTACCATATTCTATATGGTAGCTGACATTGTCAAATTTCTTTTTGATCATATCTGCTATATCCGGATCATGGCTCACCTGATTGTGGCTGGAGGCGTGCTCTATGCTGAGTACGGTCGCCCTCAGGCCGCGCAGCTCAGGGAAAAGGTAGCTGAACATTTTGACCGCATAGACGCTGGAGTAGCTACCATCTGAGGTCAGTATGATATCCTCTATAGGATGCGATTCCTTCGGCACTATGAGCAGCGGGCACAAGGCATCTACGAGCAACTCCTTCAGCGAGGAGCTAGGCGTATCAGGAAATATATCAGATATATCTGTATCTCCGTCTATGATGATGAGGTCTGCAGAGGCACTCCGGGCTATGACGCTCTCCAGAGGCCGCTGCTCGTCAAAGTGCACTTTGAAAGTCACCTTTTCTTTCTCGCACCTGTCGCGAAACTTCTGGATACTCTTCGTGATATTGGCACGCTCCATATCCATCAGCTCCGTATAGACAGTCGTATCTACAAAAGGCTGGTCAAAAAGGATAGGGTAGATATACTGCGTATTGCGCAGGTCCCGCATGAAGACGCCCTCTACCTGAGAGTCCGACATACGTGCCAGGTAGATACCATAATCTACCACACTATC
>JAFDYP010000388.1 GCA_018267355.1 Bacteroidota bacterium | reverse complement strand
GTCAAAGAACTTCCATATCTCATCGGTACCGGAAATATCCCGATCCGTATTGCCAAATAGCGGAATATTGATCGCACCACCAGGCCAGGTGTGACCACCGTTTGCGATCTTATACAGGAGCAGATCATTACCCGCTGCACAATATGGGTAGTGAATGGTTTGCACCGTACATCCGTCGGCCAGATTCGTATTAGCCAGGTCTGTAGTATCTGTGGTGTGCTGGCAGGCATCCGTATCACGCCAAAATACCATGACCTGCTCCACCCCTATGGACAATGAAGCTCCCGTAGTATAGGGTACGATGGGGTCTGAGGTGCCATGCACATGCATGACAGGTATTTTCCGTGACGGGTGGCAGGTACTCACAGTATAGTTACTCATGGTGCCGGATACAGATGCTACCGCTGCCAGCCGGTCAGTGATAGCGCAGGCCAGAGCGTAGGTCATATAGCCACCGTTGCTGATACCACAGCTATAGACCCGTTTTGGATTGACGTGGTAGCGCTGGGATATCGTGTCTATCAGCTCGGTCAGAAATTTGACATCATTAGCACCATAAGGGCCGCCGGTAGCCGGGCCCCACGAGTTCCAGAAACTGTCCACTCCATTAGGATAAACAACGATGTATCCGTGCACATCTGCCGAGGCATCCATCTGTGTATAGGCCTCTTGTTGCACCGCATTGGATGTATAGCCATGCAGATTCAAAACGAGCGGGTATGTAGAAGCCGGAGAATAACCCAATGGTAAATGGCAGATATAGTTGCGATAGATACCGTCCACGACAAAGGAATCAGTAAAAGTTTGTGCCCGAAGCGAAAGGGCAGACAATACAAAACCGGCAAGGAACGTTATGTACCGAAATTTCATGCAGGTGGATTTTGTGCAAAGCTAAGAAAAGGATGGGACGGGCGTCAAATGCCTATATCTGTTAAGAATGACAAATTTGTAGGACATATTTTTTACCTTGGCACGTCGATTGACTCCAACACTTACACCAACGATACTATCATCATGAAAAAAGGTTTTCTGATACTCGCTGCGCTCTTTATGATCAGCTCTGCGTCTTATGCCCAGAAGTTTTGCTACGTAGATATGGAGTACATACTGGGCAAACTCTCCAGCTATACCGATGCTCAGAAAGAGCTGAATAAGGTATCTGAAGGCTATCAGAAAGAAATAGAGGCCAAGCGCAAGGCCGTAGATGATATGTTTAAGCAGTACCAATCTGAGCAGGTGCTCATGACCGACCAGATGAAGCAGCAAAAGATGAAAGAGATCGAAACTGCCGAAAGAGAGGTAAAAGACCTCCAAAAGAAGCGTTTCGGCCCGGACGGAGACCTCTTTCAGAAGCGCAAAGAGCTGATCAAACCCATACAGGACAAAGTCTATGATGAGATCACAAAATACGCTCAGGCAAAGAGTTATGAGTTTATTTTTGATAAATCCAGCGGCCCTTCGTTGCTCTACGCCAGCGAGAAGCTGAATAAAAGCGATGATATCCTATTTAATATGGGTGTACAGAAGAAATAACAGATAACTTTTTTTGTGAAGCGCCTCCGTAGCCCCGGAGGCGCTTTACTATATGATAAACCTGCTTTTTATATATTCGCATTCCCTTTTATTAAATCAATAAAAACACATCGATGAGAAAATTAATAGTGGCTTTAGCAGCTGTTTTCGCAATGAGTACGGCCTCTGCACAGACGCAGAAGATAGGCCATCTCAACTCTGCTGAGATCCTGCAGGCCATGCCCGAATACAAAACCATGTCTGAAGCTGTAGACAAAAAGAAGCAGGAGTATGCCAAGCTGATGGAGTCTATGTACGCCGAGTACGAGAAAAAATCCAAAGAAGTACAAGAAGGTGGCGACAAGATGACACAGGCCGTACTGGACCTGAAGGTACAGGAGATCAAGGACCTCGAAAAGAGGATCCAGGACTTTGAGCAAAAGGCACAGCAAGATCTGCAGAAATATGCAGAAGACCAGATGAAGCCACTGCAGGACAAATACATGAAGGGTGTGAAAGAAGTATCTAAGGAGCAAGGGTACACTTATATTTTCGATATCGCTGCCGGTGGTGTAGTATATTACCCTGAGTCAGGCTCTGATATCACACAGGCGGTGAAAACCAAAATAGGCGCTAACCTCCCTGTACCAAATCCTAATGCACCAGCCGCACCTAAGCCCGCAGCAGGAGGCAAATAATCCATTGATCTAAAGAAAACCTAAATATAAAAGATTGAAAAAACTGATCACAATATGCGCAGCGCTCATCATGGCTACCGCTGCCTCTGCCCAGCAGAAAATAGGCCATCTGAACTCTGTGGACATCATACAGGCACTGCCTGAGTACAAGCAAATGTCTGACGCTGTAGAAAAGAAAAAGCAGGAGTACGGTACTATGATGCAAACCATGTATGCTGAGTACGACAAGAAGACCAAAGAACTGCAGGCCGGCCAGGGTACGATGACCGAGCTCATGCAAAACACCAAGATGCAGGAACTGCAGGATCTGGAGAAGCGCATGACCTCTTTTCAGGAGAAAGCTCAGACTGACCTGCAGGACTATGCACAGAAGCTGGCTGCCCCTCTCCAGGACAAATACATCAAAGGTGTAAAGGCTGTAGCTAAAGAGCAAGGTTATGACTATGTATTTGACCTGGCTGCTAATGGTGTAGTTTACTTTCCCGAAGGTAGCTATGACCTAACCCAGGCCGTAAAGACCAAGATAGGCGCTAACGCTGCTCCGCCGGCACCTATGGGCGCACCTAAGCCAGCCGGTACACCTGCTGCCGCACCAAAAAAATAATCGCGTACAAAAACAAACGATATGACAGGAGCTGATAACTTAGCTCCTGTTTTTATTTTATGCCAAATACGAATCGTCCCATAGGTGTTTTTGACTCAGGCATAGGCGGCCTGACGGTGGCCCATGCCATATCCCGCCTGCTGCCGGATGAGCAGATCATCTATTTTGGAGATACGGCTCACCTGCCGTATGGCGATAAATCCAGAGACCTGATCAAAAGATACTCTCTGGAGATCACAGATTTTCTCCTGCGTGAGAAGCACTGCAAGTGTATAGTCATAGCCTGCAATACTGCCTCGGCTGCAGCCTAGGAG
>JAFDYP010000387.1 GCA_018267355.1 Bacteroidota bacterium | reverse complement strand
TGTAGTGTATTTTTGCATCTGTCTCAAGTCTCTTGTCTCACATCTCAAGTCTGCAAAATGTCTCAGCACTTCTCCATCAGCCGCAGGCAGGTACTCTACATCATCCGCATCCTGCTGGGCGTGACCATCGTGTGGTGGTCGCTCTTCTTCATACATGACGACCGCAAGCTCTGGGCGCTGATCTCTGTGATCATCGTGTCTGAGTCTGACTTTGACCTGGTGCGCACCAGTACGCTCGCGCGTATGATCAATACTATAGTCGGCTGTGCCATCGGCCTGCTCTTTACCTATGTCACGGGCAGTAGCTTCTGGTCTCTGGTGGCGGGCATAGGCGCGGCGGTATTTATCAGCACCTCTTTCAAAAAATACCCCACCAGCTGGAAGCTGGCCCCCGTGACCGTAGTGATCGTGATGTCGCCCATAGTGCTGGAGCACATCTCCCTGCGCAGCGACACGCTGATCGCACTCACGCGCACAGGAGAGGTGCTCTATGGCAGCCTGGTGGCGCTGGCACTGGGCGGGCTCTTTCATCTCATAGAGCACAGAGGACAATCTGCACCTCCTACCGGCTAGGCGTGAATAAGTATGGAGAAATTCTTAACGGTGTTTACACTCACATTTTTTATCGACAATTGCAACGGTCAAATCCTGATACATATGCCTGCGAAACCCGCCCTGCTATATCTTGCTATAGGTAAGAAGATCGTGGTGGGATAAACCTTTAGATGGTACCAGTTGTAAGAGCATAAAAAGATATAATCATATCATGCAAAGGACGTCTTTATGAACCCTTAATTTTTTTTCCTAGATATATCGATATGGCGGCGGTTACCTCTACAATTAATTCAGCTTCTAAATATTCAGGTTCATGCCCTTCCTTTAAATGCCGACCTCTCTCAGAACTAAATCCCCATATCTTTGATACTGCTTGATCTAGGGGCTTTGGAATAAGGTCAGGATATTTGTTAATGATTTCTCCTAAAGTCGATTTTTTGTCGCCAGTTGCTTCCCGTGCAACACACTCTCAACTGGCTAATGAGTGTTTTATAGCACCAGTTATATCTGGTTGTGGACGGCGAGAGAGGTCTGCAATGGCTTCTCTAATTTCGTTCATTGCAGTCTTTAAATGGGCCTCTTTAAGAACTTCCACCACTGTCTCTACGGAAGTCTCAAAAACTTCATCTCCTCTGGTCTCAATTGTTCCTTCAGCCAATTTCCAGCCGATTCCGTTTGCCAAGAAATATTCATTTATTTCCAGCTCGAAATTTATAGCATTTTGTCCTCTGAGCGAAGCATAGATAGCTTCAATAATATCATAAATACTATACCAATCGCATGATGCTAAATATTGTTTGTTTTCTCCACTAATGTTGGGGTATTCGGACCAATTATTTTCATCTGGAGAAATCCGTAAAACCCTACAAATTACATCCCGTAAGTGTGAAGGATCTTTTCCTAATTCATAATATGCAACCGGAATAAATTCGCGAAGGCCTTTCGGCGCATCATTTCTGATAGTAATTTCCTTTGCTTTTGATGAAGCGTATCCAAGACGTTTGGAAAATAATTCTTTCCCGGGCATAACTATTATTTCTAGCTCAAAGATAAAGAGTATTCATAAACTCGAGAACGTCGCTATCCGGCCACCATCTCCTCATACTGCCGGCGATGTTTGGCAGCAGCCTCCTTGTCTCCCAGTGTGCGTGCCAGGCGCTCGAGGTCTGAGAGGATCACGAGCTGCAGGCTGCGCGTCTGGCTGATAAAGGCATAGTCACGGCTGGCCAGCAGGTTCTCATACGCGCGTATGTGTGCGCCCTGCCTGTCATAGTGTGCAAAGAGGTTATAATAGCTATTCGCTATCTCGGGATAGCTGCCCAGGCGCAGGCGCATATCGAGCGCAGAGCGCAGGTAGGTCTCCGCGATATCATACTCGCTCATATTGGTATAGCAGAGGCCTATATTGCTCAGTACGGCTGCGCGGTTATTGGCGCCGGCATCGTCAGAGAGCATGCCCTCGGCCTGCTGATAGTGGGCCAGCGCAGCCTCTATACGCTCCATCACAAAGTATGCATTGCCGCAGCCCATCAGGCAGATACCCTTGCGGGTGTGCCACTGGGTAGGTGCCAGCACCTCCAGCGCACGCTCCAGGTAGAGCAGCGTACCATCAGGACTACCGCCAGACTGCTGGTGATTCATAGCCAGGTCATGCAGGATATCTGACAGGAGGGCACGTGTATCTTCTGTCTGCTCTGCGCGCAGCAGCCGCTGCTCCGCCCGCAGCAGGTACTCGCGCCCCTGCGCGTACTGCATACGCAGGGTATAGCAGCGGCCTATGATGGCCTCATGGCCGGCCACCTGCTCAGGTGTGCCATCAGCACCATAGCGGCGTATAGCATTCGCAGAGATGCTGATGCTGCGCTCACCATCCGTCTGAAAGATATAGGCCGCCCAGCTGTCGTTTAGCAGGAGCTCCAGCTGCGTACCGGCATTCTCTATCATGTCAAAGCTCGTATGGAGCATGGACAGGTTCTGCAGGGCCGTGGCAGCCATGAGCCTGATCTGCTCCCTATTGGATAGGATGAGCCGGTATATGTGGGTATCGTTCATTAGCTCTTGGCTATGTGACCTAAGCAGTAGCAAGTTAGTAAAAAAAGAGAAGGTATCAGGCAGCTATATCGGCCTTAATGGATGCATGGTGGAGCTCCTGCTCTCCCAGTTCACCGGTCATGCTCTTTAGCTCGTCCAGTATGAGTGCCTGCAGGCCACGGTGCTGGCTCACCAGAGCATAGTCACGGGCTATGATCATGGTATCATAGGCGCGCTGGTGCTCCCCGCGCGCCTGATACAGCTTGCCGAGGTTGTAGTAGGTATTGGATATCTCCCAGTAGGTGCCCAGGCGGGTGCGCATATCCAGGGCTCGGTCCAGGCAGTCCTGCGCCCGCTCAAAATCACCCATGCGACCGTAGCAGGAGCCCATATTGCAGAGCACAGTAGCGATATTGCAGCGATTGTCTACCTCCTCAAAGAGTGCGAGCGCCTGCTGGTGGTGCTCCAGCGCAGCGGCCAGGTCGCCCCGGCGGCCCAACACATTGGCCATGCCCATGAGGCTCACGCCGCGGCGGTTCACCTGCACACCCTCCGGCAGCAGCTCCAGCGCGCGGTGCAGGTAGGCCAGGGTCTGCTCATCATCCCCGTCAGAGTAGTAGCTACGCATGGCCAGGTTTTGAAGTATCTCTACACGCAGGCCCAGCAGTTCCGCATCGGGTTCATCTTCCTCGCCAAAGGCGATCTGCTCGGCAGCACGCAGCTGCTCCAGTGCAGCATCATAGCGCATCATAAAGGTATAGCAGCGGCCTGCCAGACACCTGAGGGCTGCCAGGAGGCGGGGATACGGCGTGTGACCATAGCGGGCTATCATGCCCTCACAGATGGCTATGCCACGCGCATAGTCAGAGTTGAAGAGCATGGCGGCCTCGCTGTCATTCAGCGCCAGGGCCAGGATACACTCCTCGTCTTCTATATGGCCAAAGCTTTTGTGTAGCATGGCCAGGTTCTGCACAGCTATATTGCTACGCAGCTTGATGTATTGCCGGTTGGCATTGATCATATCTAGTACCTGCACACGATCCATGTCACAGAGATTAAGTAAATGTTATCAATACATCGAATATACGCAATGCATCCCATGAGGTTTTGCCACCTATGCACATATACCGTCCTAGACAAAATACACCTTGTAACAAGTGGCGTTCTGACAGGATTTTACGGTGAAAAGTGTGATTTTTTAGGGCGAAGCCCGGGAGAAGCAGACTGGAAGAGAACACCTTTATACCCTTGCACGCAACGATAGCACCTATGTTCTTCAGCCCCATCATATCTCTGAACCTGGCTACATTTTAGTTTGAATATCTTAATTTTGCTGCATGGCAAAAACGCGCACTGATCCTAAATCGGTCATGCCGGACTTTCCGGAGCTGCAGCAGCATGGCTTCAAAGTACATGCTATCCCGCAGCGTATAGCGCCTACCGTGGTGCGTGGCCGCCGGGACTTCTACAAGGTAGGCCTCGTGATAGGCAACATGGCCATGCAATATGGTGACAAGGCGGTAGAGTTAAAGGGCAGGACGCTTTTCTTTGTCAATCCCCATGTGCCGCATACAGTAGTGCGCCGTGGGGGGCAGATAAGCGGCTACGCCTGCCTTTTCACAGAAGTCTTCATAGCTGGCAGGGAGCGGGCAGATATTTTGCAACACTCACCACTGGCCAATCCCGGCATGACACCGGCCATCTCATTAGACCGGCGCCAATCGGCATTCGTAGAGAGCCTGTTCCGCAAAATGATGGTGGTGCAAGAGGGGAGCTACGGGCACAAGAACGATGTGCTGCGCCACTGCCTGGAGCTACTACTCCATGAGGCGCAAAGCCTGCAGCCTGCTCCTGACATAGCGCACCGCAGCGGCACTACACGGATCAGCCATCTCTTTCTCGACATGCTGGAGCGGCAGTTTCCCATAGACAATCCTGCTCAGCCCCTCAGGCTGCGTACGCCACAAGATTTTGCCGCAGGCCTGTCTGTGCATGTCAACTATCTCAACCGCGCTATGAAAGAGGTCACAGGCAAACCCACCTCTGCCCACATAGCGGAGCGGATACTGGCCGAGGCCAGGGCGCTGCTACTATATACCGACTGGAGCGTGACCGATATCGCCTACGGATTGGGCTTTGAGTATCCTACTTATTTCAACAACTTCTATAAGAAGATGACCGGCACCACGCCGCTCTCCCTGCGCAGGACTCAGGTTTGATTTTTATACTTTTTGGATTGAATATCGTTATCTCCCCCTGCCCGGGTGTCTGCATCTTTGTGCCGCAAAATTAAAAACGATAAAACATGAAGATACTAGTCACCGGAGCTACCGGCAAAGTAGGTAGCAGGTATGCCAAACGAATGCTGGCAAAGGGATACAAAGTACGCATCCTGGTGCGCGATGCCGCCAAAGCAACGGCACTGGCTGCCCTCGGCGCAGAGGTAGTGGTAGGAGACCTGACTGATGCCGCTACCCTGCCCGTAGCAGCGGCAGGCATAGACGCTGTGATACACATGGCGGCATTTTTTCGCACGTTCACAGACTTTGATGATGTGATAAGAACCAATCACTCGGGTACTGTGGCCCTGGCAGATGCTGCTATGGCAGCAGGTGTACGCAGGTTCGTATTTATCAGTACCGGCAATGTGTACCCTACCACTGCCCGCAGGCCCGCACGCGAGGATGATGTGCTCGATGCCAATGATCCACGGGCCTACTCCTCCAGCAAAATAGCAGCTGAAAACGAACTGCTGGCGCTGCATAAAGATAAGGGACTGGATGTGCGTGTGCTCAGGCTGGGCTTCGTGTATGGCGATGGAGACCCGCATATAGAGGAGATACTGCCGGTGCTGAAAAAATGGAAGCGCCCCTCCGGCTACCGCATGCACATGGTGCACCACCTGGATGTAGCGCAGGCTGTGAATATACTACTGCACACTGACGGGCTGGACGGCGAGGTATTCAATGTAGTGGATGACGCGCCGATCAGCCTCTATGAGCTGGCAGATTCATTCGGCAAGGCTGCGGAAACTTTTGATGGGGAGGAGCCGCCACTGATTTATCCCTTCGAAGGAATCATGGACACAACGAAACTGCGTACGATGACGGGGTTCCGACCATTGGTGCCGAGCTACTATGCAGCCAGAGATCTCGATATACTATAAAGAAAATAATCCTGAGGCTGCACGTCCGTCCGCAGTACCCG
>JAFDYP010000386.1 GCA_018267355.1 Bacteroidota bacterium | reverse complement strand
TCGTAGTGATACTTCTGCATCATGCGATACGCGTAGGGCACGAAATCAAAGGCTACAGTCTCCTGTATTTTATTGATCAGCGCCGGGCTGCTCTCGTATCGCGGGTCGGTGATCTCTGCGATATGCAGATGGTTGTCTTTTACGCAATATTCCAGCCGGATATGTTTGTCAGGAGCACAATACATAGGTTTCAATTTTCAATATCAATGATGAATGCATTTTTGTATTCATCTAAATACTTATCCCAAAGCCTCGGGACTAATTACTCATTTTTCGCATCAGCATCCATAGTCACTCCACCTATCCAGCGCCACGCACAGGAAGGTATTGATACCTGCCACTGCCGGTATCAGCAGCAGGAGCAGCCCCAGGCTCTGACACCAGGTAGCCTGGCCGCTCATGGCCGGTACGGGCATGAGGTGGCACACGCAGCAGAGCGAGCCGAGCGTCAGGGTCCAGATGCTGCTCATGCAGATCGGGCAGTTGTACAGAGGCTTGGTGAGCATGTAGGGGAGGAGGGTGTCGAGTTTCTCTTTCACCGGGCGGAAGATCATGCCCGGCCACTGAAAACTCACATAGATGCCGAGTATGGCGAGCGAAAAGAGGAATGGTATTTCTATCAGGTTCACGATGCAAAAGTATGTAAAATGCGCGAAACTTGCTGCATGATACCCGCCCTATAGTTATTCACCAAAATGTCATTAAATATTTCTGCGCAGATGCTTGCACAGCTCAAACCGCACCTGCATTTTTTTATCGTGGTATACGATCATAGATCCCCGCACGCGCACGCGTTTTTTTGTTTATACCATACGGAGTATAGCAAACAGCAAAATGCAAACAGCAAACAGCAAACTGCAATGTCATCGATTGGTTTTGAGCAGACGATGACCACCCTTATCTAAATCTTTGATTATAAACGCCCTCCTGGTATCAGGGCGGTACTTTTATTCGGCCAGATTGTAGACCTTGCTGAAGAGTTCTTTGCCATCCACTGTCACTTTGATAAAGTATTTGCGGCCCGGCTGCAGCACCAGAGAGGGATCTTTTTTCTTGTCATTGACCTGGAGGATATCTGCGGGTATGGCGCAGTCGCCCAGGCGGCTGTACTCACGCTGGTAGTAGGCCAGCACGAGGTAGCTGGCGGGCAGGACGTTGCGGTCCACTATGCGCGAGATAGGGTAGTACTGCCGCTCGCCGCCCAGAGCGCGCCACGTAGCGCGGCCACTGTGCAGCTCCGTGCGCGGCGTGATGATGTAGTAGTCATAGAGGCCATAGGTGCCCGTGTCTTTGCCGGTGTGGCGCATCATCAGGCGGCTGCCGTCAGCATGAGCTATCAGCATAGCATGCTCAGCCGGCGCATAGCGGCGGTACAGCCGATAGTCAAAGGCCTCGCCGCTATGCTCGATCAGAGATGTCTGGTCTACCACTACCATCGTATCCTGCGTCAGGTAGCGTAGTACCTTGCCCATATTGATGTGAGAGGAGCGGCTGCCGTGACCATAGCCACAGTAGATGATGTAGTGGTCTATGCTATCGCGCAGCAGCTGCTGGTAGATCTGCAGCGCCTGCGTCACATCGCGTGCCTCGTCGTGCGTGTAGTATGCATCCAGCATAAAGCTATCTGCCATGACCGGCACCCAGCCAGGGTAGCCAGCCGCTACGAACATCAGGCAGCCCTCGCGCGTAGCCGTATCGATGTGATATGCATTTGCCTCATACGGATGTATACGGATGCTATCTGCCATGAGCCTGCGCAGCAGCTCTGCATACATCACCTCTCGGCTGTAGTAGCCTGTCTCCATATCCGGGTAGCCATACTTGTCTCGCAGTGTATCGTGCCAGCTCAGCGTCTCCATAAAGATATCTCCATAGCCCAGCTTCTTCAGCCCATCCAGCAGCGGTATCAGGTTCGTACGAGAGGTGGGCATATTGTGCGCCTCATTGATCACCAGTGCGTGCCTGCGCTCCAGCAGTGGACGCAGCGTAGGCAGTATCTCCGTCAGCTGCAGCTGCTCCGTGGTATCATAGTCAAAGGGAAAAATATCCCGCCACTTATATTTCGCGCCACCGTCTGCGGTATCCTGCAGCCATATGGATTCCCGCTGCGCACCGTCCAGAGACAGGTACTGCGCCGCATCATGGCCGCGCAGGTGCTCCTTGTAGTGGTCATAGTCATAGTAGAATGTATCGCACTGCGCTGCCGCGCAAAAACAAAAGAAGACCGATAGGGCGAGGAGGCAATGACGCATCACAAAGCTTTGGATGAAGATAGTGATTTGTGCTGTGATGCTATCGCCGCAGCACTGCTATGACCATATAGCTACGCCAGATCCGTCTGTGAGACGGAGATATTTTCAATTCTCTATTAGTAGGAGATTCGGTGCATGTCTTTGAGTACAATGGTGGTCTGGGCGGCCACCGGTACGAGCTAAACAAATAGAGCCATCGCAATATCCGGCATTCGTCTTTTTTTTTGCCTCAATGCCCCTTGCCATACTTCCAGCCGTCATAGATCAGCGCGCCGGCCAGCGCCGCAGAGGCTATGAGCATGGCATCCAGCCCTATGAAGGAATAAGCGATGCCTCCCGCCGTGCAGCCGCTGAAGAAGGCTGCTATGATGGTAAACCGCAGGCCCACAGAGGCGCGCAGCTTGCGGCGCTTGTCTGCTTCCTTGTAGAAAAAGAGCTGCCCCACCTCTATACCCAGGTCAGTGAAGAGGCCCGTCAGGTGCGTAGTGCGCACCACCGCGCTGGAGATGATCGTCACCAGCGAGTTCTGCAGACCCATAGCGAAAAGCAGGAAGCACGACAGCTCGGTAGTATAGGTGAAATTGTGCTCCACGGGCACCAGCGCAGCCACCGTGATGATCGTGATCTCAATAGCCACCGGCACGAGATATACAAAGCGGGCATTGCGCCGGGAGATGATCTCTACCAGCACACTGGCAAAGACAGACCCGAGAAAGAACGCCACGATAAACGCAAAGTACTCAAAGGCCACCGCATAGTCCCGCCGCAGCATGCCCTGGGCAAAGAAGGCAAAATGACCCGTGACATTGGTAGTGAGCGTCTCTACGGCAAAGAACCCGCACACATTCACCACGCCCGCCACAAAGGATAGCAGGCCTGCCAGTTGCAGGTTGTGGCGCAGCGTGCGCGTATGGCCGTGATGATGGAGCATGGAGCTAATTTAAACGATTTGCCTTTTCCTCAATAGTCATTCATCATCGTTTATCTGCATGCGCCCGTATTATCTTTGCGTTTCCGCGCTTTAGCGGTTGATCAGTCCTGCTTTTTGTGCGCGGGTCTATTAGTTCTATTGAATATTCTTTTTGCGTTTTCGCGTCTTTGCAGTTACACTGTATTCCTCAGTACTTCTTATTCTTAAAGATCGTCAGCAGCATCCGCAGCCCCAGTATATTGGCCAGCACAAAGCCGATACCGCCCGGTATAGAGATGTGCAGGTACAGCGGCGGAAACTTGACCGCTATCAGTATGGCGCTCGCCATCAGTATACAGCCTATGATAAAGCCTCCTGCTATACGGTTGCTGGCCAGGTCTATTTTGTGCGTCAGGTCATTGAGCCCCTCGTGCTCTATGGTCACCTTGGTCTCGCCGCGTTTCAGCTTGCCCAGTATCTCGCGCAGGTCGCGTGGCAGGTTGGTCAGCAGGGTAGGGAGGTCCTTTGATGCTTCAAAGAGGTTCTTCATCAGCTGTGCCGGTGTGAAGGCCTGCCCCAGTGTCTTCTTGATATGCGGCGTCAGCTCGTCTATGATGTTCAGCTTGGGGTCCAGCCTGCGGCCCACGCCCTCTATGGTGATGAGGCTCTTGCTCAGTAGAAAGTAGTCTGCCGGCATGTGGATGTTATACTTATTGACAAAGTCCAGCAGCCGGGTGAAAAGCTCTGCCATATCCACCTGGTCTACGGGCAGGGCATGGTAGTCACTGATCAGCTCCTCCACCTCATACTCAAAGGTCCTGCTCCCCTCAAACTGCTGGCTCACGGCTATATTTTTCAAACCCCATATCAGGCTGGCAGAGTCGCGCGCGGTGACACCATATACGATGTCTGCAAAGAACTCCACGTCGCTCTTCAGCACCGTGCCCATCATACCAAAGTCTATGAAGCAGATCTTATTGTCCGGCATGGCAAAGATATTGCCGGGGTGCGGGTCCGCGTGAAAGAAGCCATGCTCAAAGATCTGCTGAAAGAGCGAGTAGATCCCGTTGCGGGCCAGCATGTGCGGATCATCTCCTATGCGCGCTATGCCCTTGGCATCATAGGGGTGCACACCGTCTATGTACTCCATGGTCAGCAGCTTCTTGGTAGTATATGCCGGATAGTATTTAGGTATCACTACGATCTCGCTCGCGCGAAAGTTTTGCGCGAAGCGCTGCAGGTTGTAGCCCTCGTGCAGTAGGTTCAGCTCCTTGTAGATCGCATTCTCAAAGGCCTTGACGATACCTACCGGGTCGAGCTGCTCCATGATGTGCCTCTCAGCCATTTTGCCCGCCATGTATTTCATGATGCGGATATCCAGCTCTATGGTCTCTATGATATCTGGGCGGCGCACCTTGAGTATCACCTCTTCGCCACTCTTGAGTGTGGCCTTGTGTACCTGTGCTATGGAGGCACTGGCAAAGGGTTTTGAGTCAAAGTGGCTGAATACCGTATGTATCTTATGGCCTATCTCTTCCTCTATGATCTGACGTGCTATCTCTCCGGGGAATGGCGGTACATGGCACTGCAGCTTCTCAAACTCCTCTACCAGCGCTACGGGTATCACATCGGGCCGGTTGCTCAGGATCTGGGCAAACTTGATATAGGTGGTGCCCAGCTCCTCTACTGCCAGGCGCATGCGCTCCCACTTGGTCTGTGAGTGGATATGCTCTACGGTCTGCTCGGAGAGAAAGGCCTCGAGCACCCGCGCCTTGAGAGATACGCCTGCATCTGCCAGTATATCCTGAAATCCATACTTCACCAGTATGTTCACTATCTCGCGGTAGCGGCGCAGTAGTTTGAAGTTTAGGGACATTGTCAGCAGTCAGATCGGGAGTTAGGTAATTGTGACAAGACAAGATTAATATATCAAATTTATCTGACATGACCTTCAAAATACCTGACGAAAGTCATGGCAAAGGCGGTTGTTGTCATATTTCTGCCGTAGCGCTCTGTCTATTTTGCGGCAGCAAAAATATCTTATATGAAAAAAAGGATCATACTGGCCATGGAGGGAGACCGGATCTCCGCCTCAGCCCTACGTCACGCTATAGAGATAGCCAAAGGGTCAGGCTCTGTGCTCATAGGCGTCTTCATGCGCGACCTGAAGTATGCAGGCTTCTCCTACGCCACGATGCTCGGCACCAGCACCTCAGCCTATGCAGTAGTGGGCCAGGCGGAGAAAACGGCCACGGCAAAGAACATCAAAACCTTTCAGCAGAAGTGTAGTGCGGCTGGTGTGGCGCACCATATACTGCTCGATCAGGATGCGCCGATCACAGGGCTGATAGAGGAGAGCGCCTTTGCAGACCT
>JAFDYP010000385.1 GCA_018267355.1 Bacteroidota bacterium | reverse complement strand
GTCCTTCATTATTTTGATAAAAGAGAAAGTATCTTTAAGGAGCTCGATGAAGCTGCTCACAGATATTTCACCAAAGAAGAGATAGATGAGTTTTTCGTGCCGGAGCGTACCGATTATGATGTGCTGGTGAAACTAAGACGCTTCAAAGTAGTCAGGCAAGACTTCCTGCAGCAAATACTTCACAGTGCTCCCTTTGATGGCTACACAATGTGGGAAGCAGGGGGATATGATGGGGTAATAGCGGACCCATATCGTGACCCAACAAAAGTACCGACACGCTTTGACAACTCCAGATACTTTGTACGCCCAGCTAAACTCAGCGAGCTAAGTAAATCGGAAGAAGAACATCTCCTTGCCCTCCTGGAAGGGCGTCTTTCGGAACTCCACATCACCCATTGGCGCGAAGGCGATAAAATAGCCATCGACCGCTACTATCCGGGCCGAATCCAAAGTCCTTAAGCTCCCACTATTTATCATGTTTAAACTGGCTAGTCAGTAAGATTTAACACAGTGATAAATCATATAAGCTCCGGCAGTGCCCGGAGCTTTTTTATTTTACATACTTCAATGAATATCAATACGCTCATTGTCTTTCACTTTATATGAAATATCATGCATATACCGGTTTTATGTGTTTACCCGTTTTAAACCTGTATATTAAAACCGTGTCATAAGACCATCTGATCAATAAACCAAAAACACAGCATATGAAAAACTCCCACTTTCGTCTGGTACTGGTACTGATAGCTGCATCGGGCCTTGTACTTACGTCCTGCAAGAAAACTGATACTGCAAACGACCTGTCCAGCGCCCAGGATGAAAACACCGCTACACAGCATATGAATGCCGTGATGGATGATGCCGGCAATGCTGCCGGAGGTAGCAGTAGCCTCTCTGGCAAAACTGATGGTTTGTACACGCTCGTAGGCGCTACTATTGATAGCTCGCAAGCTGCTAGCGGTATTTTGACTATCACTTATGATGGCACTACGATCGTAGACAATAAATTTAAGAGATCAGGTACTGTCACCCTCACACTGGAGGGCTATACCTCAGGCACCAGGTGGCGTGACCAAGGCGCTGTGCTGGATGCTCAATTCACCGCACTGGTAATCACAAACATAGCTACCGGAGGCCATGTGCAGTATGATGGACTAAATAAGCTGACCAATGTGACCGGTGGCCTGGCCTGGCGCCTGCTGGCAGGGCTGGATAATGGCACAGTGGTACATCGCCACACAGCCACTAGTGTGCAGCTCACTTTTGATGATGGCTCTCAGAGGACGTGGAGCGTGGACCGCAGCCGCACCTACACACGCACCAGTGCAGGCGCTCTGAGCCTGACGCTATCCGGCAATGCTACACAGGGTGGCCATACCAATGTAGATATGTGGGGTACTAACCGCAAAGGTGCCGATTTTGTGAATGAGATCACGACACCTATCGTGTTTGACAACTCATGCAGCAGCTACCGCAATCCGGATAGCGGCGAGATGAAGCACTATGTGAATGGCAACACGCTGGATGTACTTTTTGGTGTAGATGCCACGGGTAATGTGACTACCAGCTGCCCATACGGCTACAAGGTGACCTATACTACCTCACGCAACCGCACTTATACTGCCGTATTCCAATACTGGCATTGATCACTGTCTCTTCATCGTTTAATTATATAGCCGTATCTGAGAATGGTGCGGCTTTTTATTTGCAATCATCTCTTAAAACGACATCCGCCTGAAGTCCATGATCGCTCCGCGCCCTCCTTCATCCAGCAGCACAACCCATCGGAGAAAATTTTTCTCTAGTCTTAGTATCTGAGTTCTTCTTATACTGCCGTCATCGATCCCCCTGAAGACAAGTGTATCTGTCTGAAGAAAGAAGATGCTGTGCTCAGCTGGGCCCCATAGGGAATCCCGCTTATTGCTCATCAGCAGATCATCACATCTCATATCCTGATGAAATGAATACTCAAAAAAGACACTATCACCGTGCTGGTTGCCTTGGGCGCATATCCAGGTGCCGAAGAGATTACTGACTTCGTGCTTTTGGGAGACGTGATATACTATATCCTGATTTTGCTTCTGTCCAAATGCCTGAGTATTCAGCATAAGCTGAACAACAAAAGCTATGACCCAAAACCACTTCAAGTTAAATGCTTAACGGTTTCTATCATTGACCCAGACCAGCAAACACCTTAGTATCGTGCAGTTGCTTCTTGTCACGATTGAAGCGGAAGCCTACAGAGAACTCGTGCGTAGGGCCTATATCTCCGTGATATTTGGAGAAATTGAGATCGTAAGCATAAGAGAGCCGGACGAGGCCTTTGATCTCTATGCCCGCATCCAGTATGGCAGTGCTGGTACTGCGATAGGTGCCACCCACCCAGATACCATCCAGGAAGGTAAGTCGCAGACCAATATCTCCCTGAGGTGGTGCATTCTTGACCCAGCGGAAGGCACCGGCAGGATCTATACTGAAGATATGCTTGTACACACGGATCTTGCCACCGAGCAGGAAGTTGAGGTGCTGCACTGTCTTGATGGCGGCATAGCCATCACGGCCTGTATAGTTGATGTTGAGGCCCATGACCTGAGGTACAGAAAATCCGGCATAGAGGTTTTCCTTCCACTGGTAGTAGACGCCAAAGGCTACATCCGGGGTCAGCTTATATGCATTGCTGCTATAGAGGCCGGGATCACCACCCTGGTCAGGGTGCAGGGCGCTACCATTGAGGCGGTACTGCATCAGGCTCACGGAGAGCCCAAAGCTGATCATGTGCGTCGTGGCAGTATTGTAGTGTGCGTTAGGATTGTTTGATTTGCCCAGCTTGAGCTGATACGCGGCAGCCAGGGTCACGCCGGTCTTGCCTGTAGGACCAGTCTGGTCATGTATGAGTGATGCACCGATACCGAAATTCTTGTCCGCCACCTGGCCCTGCATATTCATGTAGGCTGTATACGGTGCATCTGTGATCTGGCTGAATTGCTTGCGGAATGTAAAATTACCTGACAGGAAGCCCTGATTGCCCACCATAGCAGGGTTCAGCGCCACGGCGTTCTCACGAAACAGCGAAAACTCCTCTATCTGCTGTGCATACCCTGCATAGCCCAGCACAGCTACAGCCGTAGTGAGCAGTGTCTTTTTGAAAATATTACCAACTGGTATATATCTGATCATTTCTTCGCCGTTTTAGGTTTATCTCACCACCGTGATAGGCCCGTTAAATGTGACCCAGTTGCCATTTTCGTCTTTCACCTTCAGGATATAGTAGTAGGTAGCTCCCGGCAGGGGTTCTCCTTTCCACGTACCAGTCCAGTCCTGCTGATATGGCGCCTCAAAGAATAGTTCATCTCCCCAGCGATTGATGATACGTACTTCATTCTGAGGATAGCGATCCAGGTCGCGGATATGCCAGAAGTCATTGTAGCCGTCGCCGTTGGGTGTGATCACATCAGGTATGAAGAAGTTTGGTATCGGCTTATTGCGCACGATTACATAGAGGCTATCATAGTCATAGCAGCCCTTGCTATCCTCTACCGTGAGGTGGTAGATGGTGCTCTGAGATGGCCATGCGAGTGGATCGCTCACACTGGCATCGCTGAGGCTATCTGCCGGGCTCCATGCGTAGCCCACACCGCCTGACGCCTGCAGCTGAATGGTATCGAGCCTCCAGATGATGGTATCTACACCAGCCACGGCAAATGGCTGAGAAGTGATAGCCAGGGCAAAAGGTGAATAGCTGTAATCATTCCAGCGGAATTTGGCCATCTTGGTGAATGGCGAGCCGGGAACAACAGTATCGCGGTGGATAGACTCCCACTCAGGCAGGTTCTGCCAGTGCACGATATCATTCCACTGGCCATCGGCTGCCGGATCATAGAAGATCGCAAGGTCAGCCGAGTCCGGTCCATAAGGATGATAGATGCGGTGATACCAGTTTGGATTGATAGAGCAGACGAGGTGAAAGCGGATATTGCGGTCAAAGCCTTCTGCTGTTGGATCAATATTCGCGAAGCGCACCTTGTATTGGTTATTTTGCGAGGCAGTAGGGGTCATCTCTATTGGCCTGTAGCGTGAGGTGCCGAGATTAGAGCCGACGGGATAGAGGTAGGTAGAGTCAGAGTCAGTGTAGCGCAGCAGGCCACCATCTTTCAGCGAGGAGAGGAAACCGGTAGTACGTCGTACAGACTGCAGGCGCGGGTTGCGCACCCAGATGGTATTGGTATCTACGCTGAATTCGCGGTCGGTCATGTCCAGGAAGCCATCTACTTTGGCATCGAGGTCGGCATACTTGGTGCCTTGATTCTTCAGGATGAGATTGTGAAAGTAAGTCT
>JAFDYP010000384.1 GCA_018267355.1 Bacteroidota bacterium | reverse complement strand
AGAAAAATTTTTAAAATGACAACATCTTTCGTATCTTTGTCCCGTTGATATATATCTCTCTGCACCTCTCGGGTTAGCTATCTCTCAATTATTTTTTACTTTTTTAATTTTTTACAATGAACATTTACGTAGCTAACATTCCGTTTTCTGCAAGCGAAGATCAGCTCAATGATCTCTTTTCTCAACATGGTCAGGTATCATCTGCCCGTATCATCACTGACAAGTTTACCTCACAGTCCCGTGGCTTTGGTTTCGTAGAGATCACTGACAACACGACCGCACAGGCAGCTATAGACGCGCTGAATGGCCACAACTTCATGGGCAAGACACTCACCGTAAACGAAGCACGCCCTAAGACCGAAAGCAGCAGCTACGGCAATGGTGGCGGTGGCTACAAGAAGTCATACGGTGGTGGTGGAAATCGCTATTAATTGACACCGCATACGACCCTTATCGCCCTCGCCTCACAGCGAGGGCTTTTTTTTGCCCGGGAGCGTTGTGTATCCCATAGAGTGATGCGAGTACTGGGGCGCAGGCTAATAGTCCTTTAGCTTGAGTTTGTCCGTCATGTATTTCCGAATGAACCAGCCGGAAAAGAATCCTGACAGCACGGCATTGGCAAAAGTATTGCGCAGCCACAGCCCCAGCCGGCTCTGCGGCAGGAAGGAGCTGGCAAAACTCTGCGCCAGCTTCTGTTTTTCCCCTATGAATGGTTTGAAGAGTTGCTCATATTCGCGAAAGGCCTGCACATAGTCGCCACTGGCCGCCTTCAGCTCACCAGCCAGCATATAAGCGCCCACCATAGCTAGTGTAGATCCCTGGCCTGAGAGCAGGGACGGGCAGTCACACGCATCGCCCGCCAACGTCACACGCCCCTCAGACCAGTGGTCCATAGCGATCTGGCTCACCGGGTCAAAATAAAAATCGCTGGTGCTATCCATCTGCGCCAGTATCTCCGGGCACCTCCACCCTATCTCTCCGTACACCTCTCTGACAATCTGCTTTTGCCTCGCGGTATCCCTATGATCATAGACCAGCTTCTCGCGTGAGGTGAAGACCATCAGCACGACCATTTTATCAGGTGCGGGCTCGTAGACCATCATCTGCCGGCCCGGTATGGTATAGTTTGAGAAAGGCCGCACATCTGTAAAGATCTTCGGGAAGGTGTACGAGCAGGCATAGTAGCCATAGTACTTTTCAAAATTCTTCTCGGGGCCAAATGCCAGGCGCCGTACATTGGAGTGCAGGCCGTCCGCGCCCACCACCAGGTCAAACTCACGCACCACTCCATTGCTCAGGGTGACCGAGCAGCCGCTGCCATGCTGCGCTATCTCAGTGATCGTAGCGCCAAAGATGAACTCAGTGCCGCTATCGAGCCGCCGGTAGATCACATCTGCCAGGTCGCTGCGTAGTATCTCAAATGCTCTATCGCCCAGTAGCGAGCGCACCTTGCGCGTATTGATAGCGCCCAGGCTGCGGTTATCGCGGTCTACAAAGGTCATCTCATCAAACTCGATCTGCCGCGCGGCAAGGTCTGGTATGATGCCCATGCGCTCTGCCACATCATAGCCCACCCCGGCGAAGTCTATCATATAGCCTCCCTCACGCAGGCGCGGGGCCTGCTCTACAATAGTCGGGGCAAAGCCATGCCGCTGCAGCCAGTAGGCCAGCGTCACTCCAGCTATACCCGCACCTGATATGAGTATGTTTTTATTTTGCATGGTTATCATTTATAGTGCGCACCTCTCTTTTACCCGCGCAAGGTACGCCGTGGCCCGCGCGCTATCATGGTGCTTTTTACAGCTCTGATGGTTCTATTTATCTATTTGCATAAGTGGCGGAAAAAAAGTGCGTTGATACTCACAGCTCATCGCAGCAGGTCACCTTACGGAACTGATACGGCAGTATCTTTGTACTGCCTTCGAGACAGGTGCTGTACTAAAACGATAACGTAATGGAGCTATACGGGCAAACAAGCAAAAGCATCCCTCAGAAGATAGTGATCCATCTCATAGAGCTACTGCTGCTTTATCTGTCCTGGTGGATACTATTCGGCACGGGTGGTGCATGGTGTGCCGCGCACCTTCATATCGCAGATCATGCCTCTGCCGGGCGCAGGATGGTCATTTTCATTTTCAATATCATCATCTTCCTGCGGCTGGCATACATGATGTTCTTCCTGCTCCGGAGGAAGATACCCTGGGAGGAGAGCATCAGTGTACCGCTGGCGTTTGCGTTGTACTATATCGGCTTCTCGCTCTTTGTGCTGCCTACGCCGGGTCAGGTAGGTATGACCGGCTATTTTGCCATCTTTCTGTTTGGCCTCGGCTGCCTGCTCAATACAGGCGGAGAGGTGCTGCGCGACTGTTGGAAGCGCCTGCCACAAAACAAAGGCCGCCTATACACCGGTGGCTTCTTCAGGTATTCGCGGCATATCAATTACTTCGGTGACCTTCTCTGGGTCATAGCCTATGCCATCGCCACGCGAAACGTCTTCTCTGCTTCGATCCCCATATTCCTGTTTTGCTTTTTTGCCTTCTACAACGCACCTAAGCTGGATCAATACCTGAAAGAAAAATACGGCAAGGAGTACGATGACTATGCCGCCCGCACCGCTATGCTCATACCGTTCATTTTCTGAGTATGCACCGGGCAGCATCCGCCTGCTTACTCCTTTATAGATGCCAGTACCCAGCCACCTATCCGGT
>JAFDYP010000383.1 GCA_018267355.1 Bacteroidota bacterium | reverse complement strand
TGCCGGAGATACATCACTGTGTAAGTATCTCACCACTACCATATCTGCCAGTGCCGCGCCTGCAGTATTAGGACCATTTACCTACCAGTGGCTCAATACTGGCGCAGTCCAATCTCCTACCAGTGCCACCACACTGATCAGCCCGCTGCAAAACACGACAAACTTCATCGTGCAGGTCACGGCATCCAATGGCTGCGTACTGTATGATACTGTGCACGTGACCCTGTCTGGTGTAGCACCGCGTATATCCATCATGCCATCTGCACAGCAGGTATGCCCGGGAGATGTGGTGAATCTGAACCCGACCATCCTGGTAGCCAATCTCGTGGACTGCGGTACAGTGGTAGACACCATTCCTGATAATGCAGTAACATCCGCAGGGTCGGTAGGCACCAGTACACTATTGACCACCAGCATTGCCTCTCCGTACAATGCAAGCAACAGAATGGCCAAGTTTCAATATCTGGTCACTGCCGCTGAAATGAATGCCGGAGGTCTTTCGTCAGGTGCCATCACTGACCTTTCGTTTTTTGTGACCCAGCTCAATACAGCTGCGGGCTATGACAGCTTCTCTATCAGTATGGGCTGTACCAGCCAGACTGCACTGTCAGGTTCATTCAATAATACCCTGCTGGAGGTGATGCCTCCTACACACATATCACCTAATACAGGCTGGTCTCCTCATCCATTTACGCATTACTTCAATTGGGACGGCGTATCCAACCTGATCATACAGGTGTGTTATTCTCTGGGGGCCAGTGCTACGAGTGATGTGGTAGCTTACAATACTACAGCGACTAATACTGTGGCATACTCTGTGAGTAATGGTCCAGGAAATGGCTGTAACATCACAGCCACACCTACATTTACCAATACAAGGCCTAATATGCGTTTTGGTATCTCGGCGCCGCCAGTGCTGCATTACCAGTGGTCGCCACCTACCGGAGACTGTGATACCTGCGCTTCTGTATCTGTTACTGTTACCCAGGACTCTACCTATCACCTTACCGTAGATGACAATGGATGTGTGAACGACTCCTTTGGTACAGTGACCATCAATCCATACCTGGCTACGCACATGAATCCGCGCGACACCTCGCTATGTAATGGTGCCGACACCGTGCAGCTCCATGTGACGCTGGCCAACCCACCATCTAGTGTTTGCCTGCCGGATTATGCGGTCACATCCGTGCCTTATGCCACTATAGCAGGTCTGGCTACCAGTGTTCCGACTTCATCCTTTATTGGCTCTGGTGGCTTTGCCAGTACCGACGATGGTACAGCGGGACCTTATAACCTTAACTTTAGCTTCCCTTTCTATTGCAATAACTATACTCAGGTATGGCTAAATACGAATGGCTGGATATCACTGGCTAATCCATATCCGGCCACTACGGGTACGCTGCAATATGTAGCACAGACCTTCCCGCCTACAGCTGCATTCCGCAATCCGCTGCATGAGATCGCCCTGGCTGTAGGAGACTACGGCGTGACCAGCGCCAGCCAGGTTTCGTACTTCCTCACGGGTACTGCGCCTAACCGTATATTTGTAGTCAAGTATAACGCGCTGCCACGTCTGAGCAACTCTGCGCAGACCCTGACAGGAGAGGTACATCTGTATGAGTCTACCGGGGTGATAGAGATAATGCTGCAGTCATGCAGCTACTCTGGTACCAGTCACACCACAGGCATCAAGGACGATACAAACGTGGGCGTAGCAGCACCTGGACGCAATAATCAGCAGTATACCATCAGCACACCTGAGGGATGGAGATTTACACCTCACAATGGTCCTAGCGCCTTTATTCAGAATGTGCTTTGGACGCCAAACGGGGGTACACTAAATAACGATACCATAGTCAATCCTCTAGCTCATCCATCATCTACCACTACCTATGTGGCCGATGTCAATATTGCGATCAATCAGTTTACAACTCCCGAGGTCTGCCATGTGAGAGATTCGGCTATCGTACGTGTAGGCCATTTCCCATATACACTGACTGCCACGCCTTCTATAGCATGTGTGGGCAGCAGCTCTCAGCTCAGCTTTACCAGTCCAGATTCTGTGGTCAGCTACTCATGGACTCCCGGCCCTCCTGCCCTGAGCAGTGCCACGATCAGCAATCCGGTAGCTACGGTCTATGACACGACCGTTTTCTATGTGACTGCTACTGATACGAGCCGGTGCTCTGTCAGAGACTCTGTCACGGTGTTGACTTACCCGGTACTGCATCCTTCACTTGGTCGCGATACGACTATCTGCTATACAGATTCGGTGGTCCTCGGTCTTCCGGGTTCATACTCATCTTACGAATGGTTTACACCAGGGGTAGCTGCACCTGTAGCTACTACACCTACACTCACGGCACTGCCTACCTCTGCATACGTACTGCGTCTGCAGGATGCTACTACAGGCTGCTTCTTCTACACAGACACACTGCAGGTAGATTCCTTTGCTCATCCTGAGCTGCTCGTCGTGGCCAGCGGCCCGCTGGCATTCTGTACGGGTGGCAATGTGGTACTCCAGTCAGATCCGTTATTCCCTAGTCCGGTCTGGTCCAATGGAAGCTCCCAGCAGGCTATACCTGTGACTACCGGAGGCAACTACTCGTATATGGCCATAGATGGTCACAACTGTGTGCGGCACTCAGATACAGCACAGGTAGTGATATCCAATCCTCCGGCCATAGTATACCAGCAGTTCAAGCCGGTGATATGCACTAGCGAAACGGATACCATCATAGTGACCACTGTACCCGGTGCTATGAATGTCACCTGGTCTCTGGGTGGATCTGTAGTGGCTACAGGAGATACGCTCGTCACTTCTACGCCGGGCAATTACCAGGTCACGGCTTCCATAGGCTGTCCTACAGATTCATTCTTTACACTCACGGTGTCCCCGTCACCTGTGATCGATACGCTGCATGATGCCGCTGTGTGTAGCTGCAATCCGGCATACGTCATCACAGCCAATGCGACATCTGCGCTGACTCCGATATCCTATCAATGGTCAAACGGCTCTACGGCAGATACTGCTACGGTAGATGTGCTGGGTGCCAGCAGCTACACGCTGACCGTGACCGATGCAGGTGGCTGTACAGCTACTGCGTCTGTGAATGTGAACATCAACTGCTTTGAGGTACATGCTACAGCACCTCAGGACACCGTACTGCGCGGTCTCTCGTTTGGCCTGATGGACTCTCCGTCTCATACTGGTCCTATCAGCTATATGTGGACTCCGGCAGACTCTCTGAGCGATCCTTATGCTGCGACTACCAAGGGTATAGCCTATGGCTCGCAATCTATGGATACTTTCTACCTGACGGCATATGATAGCACCACAGGCTGCTCTTCCACATCATCAGTAGTAATATATGTCGTAGACCGCGGTGGTATAGCTATGGCAAACGCATTCACGCCAAACGGAGATGGGCATAATGACCGCATGTATCCGGTAGTGCTGAATGGCACCACTGTCACACAATTCCGCGTTTACAACAGGTGGGGCCAGACCGTGTATGATAATCCTCTGGCACCGGGATGGGATGGCTCATTTGGTGGCAAGGCCCAGGCCAGCGACACATATACTTATTTTGTGACGACTCAGGCTCCGGATCCTACGGATCCTGCTAAGACAATTCAAAAGTCTATCGAAGGAAGTTTTCAACTGTTTAGATAATTATTTGTAGCTTTTAGTAAAAATTTAGATATTCGATGCGCAGATCAAACCCAGTAAATCAGGAAAATATGAGATTAAAATTTTATGCGTTTGCCGTTTTTTTGATGGTTGGTCTGGCAGTGCGGGCGCAGGATATTCACTTCTCGCAGTACTATGCCAGCCCTATGACCCTCAACCCTGCTTTGACAGGTAAATTTGACGGTCTGATACGTGTAAATGGTATCTATCGTGGCCAGTACTACGGTATGAACCAGTCCAATTCGCTGTTTCGCACGCCTGGCCTCTCTGTAGATGCCTCGCTGCTCAAAGACAAAATGAAAGGCAATGCCTTGGGGGTAGGCCTCATGGTAGTCAATGACGTGCAAAATGTGACCGGCACAGATGCAAATGGCCAGAACATAGGTGGCAAGATCAATACAACCACGATCGGCCTCTCTGTAGGATACATACTGAATCTGGATAAGAGAAAATCTACTCAATTGTCTGTAGGTGTGCAGCCTAGCTATACCATGAAAAACAGCAATGGCAGCTATCAGTTCCCAGATGCATTCAATACCTCTGACCTCACGTACAACACCTCCAGCCCAAACAATGAAAGAGTGGCCAGCCTCAAGAAGAATTATTTCAATCTCGACTTCGGTTTGTTCTTCAATACAAAGCCGCTTGATTGGCTTACTTTTTATGTAGGCTACTCTATGGCCAATGTACTGCGTCCTCAGACGGCAGTGCTCAGCTCCAGCCAGGACGGCAAGCTGCCTTTCCGCCATGTAGTGCACGGTGGCTTTGAGTTTGAGATCAAGCATCGCTGGGTGCTGATCCCGGGCTTCCTGTATCAGAATGAAGCCAAGGCAAATGAGGCAAATGCAGGTCTGACAGCAGGCTATGTGATAGTCAATAAGGAGAAGGACGGCAAGAGGAGCAAAGCGACTATCTTCCTCGGTCTCTGGAACCGTATGGGTAATGATGTCAGCTCAGCCTTTCAGTATCGCAACCTGACACCTAAGATCGGTATGGAATACAATAACTTCCGCCTCGGATTTGCGTATGATATCACTATGGGTAATATGGCCAGCGATGCGCACAATGTGCCAAACATCTACAGGCCGCAGGCATATGAGCTGGCACTCAGCTACATATTTGGCCTGCCTAAGCCGCCTAAGGAAAACGACTGGCTCTTCAACCCGCGCTATTAATACCAAACCTCTAATAATTATATCAACCCTTTTAAAAGCATCCAGACCTAAGTCATGAAAAAACTTTTAGCAGCAGTATTATTGTTCTCACTGGTCCTGGGAGTGCAGGCGCAGGAGTCTGACACCAAAGACAAGGATCGGAAAGACGTAAGAAAATACCCCAACCTGAAGCCCAGGAAGAAAAAGAAACTGGCTGCAGAGCTGGTCAAGGACGGTAGCTACTACAGTGCCGTGGAGTACTATGAGGATGTACTGAAGGATAAACCGGAAGATGTCAAAACGATCCATATCGTAGCCGAGCTCAATCAGGCGCTTCGTGACTACAAAGCCGCTGAGAAGTACTACAAGCTCGAGCTGGACAAGGATGCGAATAAATGGCCAAACGACAAGTACTTTC
>JAFDYP010000382.1 GCA_018267355.1 Bacteroidota bacterium | reverse complement strand
GGCATCCTGCAAGACAGATGGCCTCATCGTACAGCCCTCGCAGCAGGGGGCACGCCATCAGGGTGGGGCGCTGTATGGTATCCACTATCGTACCCACTCACCTGTGGTCAGCCTCCTACTGGCCGATATTTATTGCAATACTTTAAAGTTTCTGGAGAACCGGGGTGATACATCAGAGGCCGACATGGTATATGCGGATTCTATTTTCCCGCGCTATGACCGTTCTGTCAATTTGCCGCTCTTCCCGGCACCATTTGGTCTGGATGCTGATAATGATGGGCGTGAAGATCTTTTTATTTCACCGTTTGCGTCTAATGCTTACCAGCCCGGTCAGTCTGAAGATGTGAAGGTGGTACAGTATTATCACAATATAGCCAATGACTCTCTGGAGAAATACCATTACGTAGATGACTCGACATTTATGCGTGAGATAGTAGACGTAGGTACGGAGTCGCATCCGGTCTTTCTGGACTATGACGGAGATGGCCTGATGGATATCGTGATAGGCAACTATGGCCGCTTTCAATCTTCCGGCGCCTCTAAATCGAGCCTTACTTTGTATCACAATATCGGTACAGATACGATGCCCGTCTATCAGGAGGCCAGCAGTGACTGGTATGGTCTGAGCGCTTATAATGTCAACGGAATTTTTCCTGCCTTTGGCGATATGAATGGAGATGGCAAGCCGGACATGGTAGTAGGAGACTACACGGGCAAGATACATTTCTTCAAAAACACATCGACCTCAGACACTTTCAAATTTCCATCACTGACGCAGCAAAACTGGTTTAATATCAGCGTTACGCAGAATGCTGCACCGTTCATTTATGATGTGAATGGCGATAGCCTGCCTGACCTCGTGATCGGCTCGCGCAGCAGCAATATTCAGTACTATTGGAATTTTGGTACGCGTACCAACCCGCTTTTTTCCCGGGACTCGGTCAACACATTCTTTGGCGGTGCGCGCGTATATGACTACCACCTGGGCCTGCTGCCGGGGTTTGCCGCGCCGTGTATCCGGCAGGAGGGTAGCCAGCTGGTCATGTACTCCGGCTCCCAGCTGGGCCGCGTGTTCAAATTTCTCATCAACCGGGATAGCCTGCGCAGTGGCACATTTCAGCTGCTGGACTCTGACCTCATAGGCATCAGTGTAGGGCTCAGGTCCACTATCAGTATAGCAGATATCAATCATGATGGCCAGAGGGACTACCTCACCGGCAATATACGCGGGGGCATGATGCTATTCTCAGATGCCTACTGGGGCAATGGTGCACAGGTCTCTGTAGACGAAGTGCCTGGTGCCGCTGCCACAGCGCTGCAGGTACACCCCAATCCCGCTCGGGATAGAATAGTATGCCGCCTGGCAGGAGCTGAGGACCGCCTCACCTATGTGGAGCTATATGATGTATTAGGTCACAGGGTAAATGCCGATATTGCACCCGGTATGGCCCAGGAGGCTACTATATCAGTAGCGGGTCTGGCTGCCGGTGCGTATGTACTACATGCTGCAGATACACAGGGGCATACCTATGACCAGAAAGTGATCATCATAAAGTAATAATTATTGAGACTACACCGCAATCTCTGCGAGGCCATCGTGACAGGGCTGGAGCAGATACTGATACAGGGCGCACACGCCGGCTATGCCATAGACATACTGCTGGGCTCCAATAAGAAATGGGGTGCCCGCGACCGCAATTTCATAGCAGATCATATCTACACACTCATACGCTACCAGCGGCTCTACGGGTATGCCGCAGGTGCAGATCTGATAGATACTCCGGGCACTGCCTGGCAGGCGCTGGGCGCCTATCTGATCTCTGCCGGTCATGAGCTACCGGACTGGCCGGAGTGGGCCGGGCTGGATGCCGATACTGTACACGCGCGCCTCGCAGCGGCACAAGAGCACCGCATCCTCGCAGAGTCCATACCTGACTGGCTGGAGCAGAGGGGAGAAGAAGAACTAGGCAGTCGCTGGGCAGCGGAGGTAAAGGCCCTGAATGCGCAGGCACCCCTATGCATCCGTGTCAATCCCCTCAGAGCCACGCGTGAGGCCGTCATAGATTTTCTGACTACGGAGCAGGTGCCTTTTACGCTCAGTGAGACTGCTGCTGATGCCATCATCATAGATAGCCGCAAGAACCTGCGCACCAGCTATGCCTACCGGAGCGGCTGGTTTGAGGTGCAGGATGTATCATCGCAGCTGGTCGCGCCGGCAATGGATGTCAGCCCCGGCATGATGGTGATAGACGCCTGCGCCGGTGCCGGTGGCAAAACCCTCCACCTGGCCGCTCTCATGCAGAATAAGGGCAGGATCACAGCCATAGACATCTATCCTGACAAGCTCCGCGAGCTGGAGTCGCGTGCCCGGCGCAACGATGCGAAGATCATCCGCACGCTTCCCTATACTGACGGCCTGGAGCAGACACTGCAGGGTACTGCAGACCGGCTCCTGCTGGATGTGCCCTGCTCCGGCACCGGTGTGATACGACGCAATCCTGATGCTAAGTGGAAGCTATCTGCAGACCTTCTGGATCAGTATATCATGGCACAGCAGGATATACTGAGGCGGTATAGTATCATGCTCAAACCGGGCGGAGTGATGGTTTACGCTACGTGTTCCATCTTCCCATCTGAAAACGAAAAGCAGGTGCAGGCATTCCTGGCAGATCATGCATCCTTTACCATGCTCGATGAGAAAAAGATCTCTCCTGCTGCCAGCGGCTTTGACGGGTTTTACATTTGCCGCCTGCAGAGGACAAAGTAATGATTATCTTTAAGCAGGCCGCTTAACATATTTTCAGGTCCGATCGCCTCTTTTGGCATCATTCTTTGGATATAAAGACAAACTGCTCGAGATGAAAAGAAAAGTACTGTTTACGATCTACCTGTCCGTTTGCGCGCTGCTGGCCTCTGCCCAGGCTGATATATGGAGCGCGATACAGAAGGTAGAAGCCAATAAGTATATCATCAATATTCCCGACGCTTTCAAAAGGGTCTCTATACCTGAGGGGGCCGGCACTGATTTTAAGTTTGATCTCTCCGGAGTAGGCCTGTCGGCTACCGTGAATGGTGCGCCCATGTATGGTTTCTACACGGTATCTCACCTCAGTGGCCACAAGGAGGCCCAGGCCCTGGAGCAGTGCCAGCTGGAGTTTTCCAGTTTCTATGATCGTGTCACAGAGCCGGGTTATAACTTTGATACAACCACAGCTACTATCCAGACCGGGCAGTCAGGCACGCTGCTACACACGCGCTACTATCGCCGCAGCAAGGTGAGCAACTATAGCCGCTACTTTCTGATAGTCTATGCCGATAAGGCGGATGAGACATACGTCCTCTCCGTCACATTTCAGTACAAGGATCCGGGCTACGATATAGAGCGTTCAGCGGCGCTTGGTGACTATGTCAGAAAAGTCTTTGCGCATTTTGAATTGAGGTGAGCCACCTTATTATACTCAGTCTCTAATATCACACAGGTTATGACAAGATTATTTACAATTCTCTTTATCTGCTCTTCACTGTTTTCTGTAAAGGCAATAGCGCAGGCACCCATATTCCCTTATGGAGATGCATTTGATAGCTATACTGCTGGTCAGCCGCTCAACGGTAGTGGTGGCCTCGCAGCCTCTGCGCACGTCTATGTGACTCCCCACGGCATAGTGGGAAATTGTGCTGAGTTTCAGATGACCTCCGCGAGGAAGGACTCCCTGAGCAGCCCGCCTATCGGCCCCTTGACCAATCGTTCCGCTGCCAGTTTTTATTTCCGAATCATAAAGTACGTAGGTGGTGTGGCTACGCCATATACGCTGACTGGTAGCGATGGTGCCGAGGTTTACGTAGCTGATGTCAATTTTCAATTGTTGGTCCCACAGTATCCGATCACCAGTAGCAATCAGAATACCGATACGAATTATATAAAGGTGGTAGTACCTGCACCTAATTGGGCTAACGGTAATTCGGGTAGGTTCAGGATCGTAGCTACAAATAATAGTGGCAATAGCTGGCTGCTGCAGTTGGATTCTTTTGCGGTCAGAGATACTGCGGCTTTGCCTCCGGTATTGACATCTTCAGTCATTAATAGTAACTGCCGGGGTGATAGTACCGGCTCTATCACGGTACACGCCAGTGGCATACCGCCATATGTTTATGTCTGGAGTACCGGTGGTACAGATTCCACCATAGACCATCTGGCTGCCGGCTCCTATACTGTCACAGTGACCGACTCTGCCGGAGGCCGGGCTACACTCACAGATACCGTCCTGGCGCCGCAGTACCAGCTTCTGCTGGATTCGCTCACGCATGACAATGCCCGGTGCTACGGTACTGCCTCTGGCGCTGCCGCTATCTATCCGCGCGGCGGCACCCCGTCATACTCCTATGACTGGGGCAGCACCCCGGTGCAGCACACCCAGCAGGCGCAAAACCTACCCGCAGGCACCTACTCCGTGACTGTCACTGATGCCAATGGCTGTAGCGTGACGGCCACCACACAGATCAGCCAGCCACCGGCCCTTACATTATCTGTTTCTTCTACCGGCTCTACCAATGCATTTGGCAATGGCACGGCCACGGCTATAGCCAATGGAGGCACGAGTCCATTTAGCTATCTCTGGTCAAACACCGGTACGACGGCCATCATAGCGGGGCTTTCTCCGCGCTGCTACAGGGTGACAGTCACAGACTATAACGGATGTACCATCACAGACTCCACTTGTGTAGCGGATATGACGCTCTCCGTAGCAGATATAGCGGGCAGAACCCTCACTCTCTATCCCAATCCCGCATCTTCTCTGCTACATGTCACTATAGATGGGCAGAATATAGACGCCACTATCACCATCATCGATATCAGCGGCAGGATAGCACTGGAGGCCAGCACAAAGGATGCTTATATCAATGTAGCCACCCTGTCAGACGGTATCTACACCGTCCGTATACAAGCTGCTGATCATACTTACGTCAGAAAGCTGGTCATACAGAGATAGCCAAGTATCTAACTTTGCGCCTACGGGTTTTTGTGAGAAAACGTTTGTATTCCTTCGCCTCTCTCCGCATCTGCGGTTGAATGAACTATTGTGTTTTCGCTTTGGCGGTAAACAAACTGCCAATAGAAAACCCCGGCTTTTGACCGGGGCTTCTCTTCATATCAATCTTAAAAATTTATGCGTTGGCTTCCTGCTCTGCGGCAGCCTTTTCATTCAGTGCTTTAAATTCATCTATAGAGATAGGCTGTTCCTTGGTCTTCACCAGAGACTTGATGTGCTGCATCACTTTGTCTATCAGGAGTTGCTCACCCGTCTGCTCCAGGTTCTTCTTATCAGCCATCTGCTTGTCTATAAACTGCTCTACCCAGTCACCGCCCATATCACGCAGGCCGTAGCTATACAGCTGCTGGATCGTATTCATACGTACACGCTCGCGTACTTCCTCGGCGGTATTCTGGATATTGTTCTCGCGTACGATCTTGCGCGTGATCAGGTCCCAGCGCAGCTGCTTGGCAAAGCGCGGATAGTCCTTCTCTATCTCCTCGTCTGTCACCTTCTTCTCATTGGCCAGCTTGATCCAGCGCTTCATAAAGTCATCCGGCAGCGTCACGTTTACATTTTCTATTACGGCCTTGTAGAGGTCGTTGATCAGGTAGCCATCTGCCTGCC
>JAFDYP010000381.1 GCA_018267355.1 Bacteroidota bacterium | reverse complement strand
GGAGCTGGAGGAGCTGGAGGATATACAACTGTATGACGAATCTAAGGCTGATAAAGATGCGCCAGTACCAATGGATGATGCATTCAAAATGATAGAGGCGTCTAAAACGCGCAAGTAATGAGCTATCAGGTCAGTATCCGCAAGAAAGCTATACAGGCTTTAGAAAAAATCAACGAGCCTGATTATTCAAAAATAAAAGCTGCTATCATAAACCTGGCTGATGATCCACGCCCTATCGGATATATAAAGCTAAAAGGCCGGGCAGGATATCGTATCAGAGTAGGTGACTATAGAATCATCTATGAAGTGATGGATAAAATACTCCATATAGAGGTAGTACAATTAGGTCATCGGAAAGACATTTACCAATAAAACAGCCCTGTGCGACAATCATATCTTCTCTTTATTTCAGTCATAGCTTTAGCATTGTCATCTTGCCATGGTGACTACAGCCCGAAACCAAAGGCTTATCCGCGTGTCGTATTTCCTGAGCGAAAGTATGAAATGTATGACTCAAAGGATTGCCCGTTCCGATTTGAGAAACCGGTGTATACTCGAATACAGCACGACAGCTCTGCTATGGGTATGAGCCATCCCTGCTGGATCAATGTGGCCTTTCCGGATTTCAACGGAACGGTGAACCTGACCTACAAGGAGATCAATAAAGACATGACCCTGGAGCGGCTGCTGGAGGATGCTCACAAGCTCTCCTTCAAGCATACAAAAAAAGCTAACTATATAGATGAGAGCCTGATCGTGAATAAACATGGGGTGAGCGGCATCTTCTATAACGTAGGTGGCGATGCCGCGTCCAATGTCCAGTTCTTCCTCACTGATAGTACCCGCCACTTCATACGCGGCTCGCTCTACTTCTACAATGAACCTAACAGTGACTCTATGGCACCCGTTCTGACCTTTGTACGGCAGGATCTTGACACGATGCTCAGCACCTTTGAGTGGAAATAACATTCATCTCCTGCGGGCTGTCACATTTATGAAATATCTTTGACACCCGTCATGAAAAGGATACTTCTAGCCTCCCTTGTAATCAGTATTGTTTTATGCTCCTGCCAGTTTGCGCGGACAGTAGTCTACAATGATCCCGGCCTCCAGGATTTTAAGTTCATGCCCTACTCCAAAGTAAAAACGGGCGAGTACCAGCCGCTGCCGGAGGCTTCCATCTACAATACAATGAAACTGCCCGACTCTCTGCAAAAAGCACTGACGCAGACGCAGACGGTGGCTTTTCTCGTACTGAAGCATGACAGCATCGTATATGAATGGTATGCGCCGGGCTACAGTGATAGCAGCCGGACGAATCCTTTCTCTATGACCAAGTCGATCATGTCTATCCTGACAGGCATAGCGCTAAAGGAAGGAAAGATAGGCAGTGTGGATGATCCTATAGGAAAGTACTATGCGCCCTATCAGGCAGACAGCCTGAGCCGGGTCACTATCAAGCACTGCCTGACCATGTCTACTGGTCTCAACTATCACGATCAATACCTGAATCCCGCCGGCCACGTAGCCAAGCTGTACTATGGCCGCGACCTGTACAAATTCGTCAATACGATGAAGTATGAGAAGCCTTCGGGGTATGAGTTCCGGTATAAGAATGTGGACCCGCAGATACTCGGTATAGCGCTGACGAAAGCGACGGGCATGAGCATGACACAGTATGCCTCAGAGAAACTATGGCAACCATTGGGTGCTGCGCATGATGCATGGTGGCTGACGGATAAGAAAGATGGGATGGAGAAGACCTACTGCTGCTTTCATACGGACGCGCGCGACATTGCGCGCATCGGTATATTGTACGAGCACTATGGCAACTGGCATGGCACTCAGATAGTAGATAGCAGCTACGTGCGGGCCTCTCTGACACCTATCAATATCTGTGATGGGGAGCATGGTGACACCGTAATCTGCAAAAGGTATGGCTACCTGTGGTGGCTGAGAAATACGGACGGGCATGGTGATTTCGCCGCTGACGGCATGAAAGGTCAGTACGTGGGTGTGATGCCTGATAAAGGCATCGTATTCGTAAGGTTGGGACTGAGGGACTGGTACCAGACAGGGCATCGCTTCGGTCACTATCCATTTCTCTACAAAACGATAGCGCGATCTCTCCGGCAGATATTTGATAAAGATTGAAAGGGAATCAGCCTATCTTGAAGTGCTTGAGACGGCGCACTTCTTCTTCTGACAGGAAGCGCCAGCGGCCACGTGGCACATCCTTCTTGGTCAGGCCACCAAAATAAACACGATCCAGCTTGACCACCTCATAGCCAAGTGACTCGAATATGCGGCGCACGATACGGTTCTTGCCAGAGTGTATTTCAAGGCCCACTTCCCCCCTATTCTTTGGATTAGTATACTGGAGGTCTGTGACCTCTGCTATGCCGTCCTCCAGTACTACACCATGCTTGATCTTATCAAAATCATCAGGCTTTAGGGCCTTGTCCAGCACAGCATGGTATATTTTTTTGATCTCCTTGGATGGATGCGTGAGATTCTGAGAGAGTTCGCCATCATTAGTGATCAGGAGTACGCCGGTCGTATTCCGATCGAGACGGCCTACAGGATAGAGGCGGGGCTTCTTAGTGCCTTCTATCTGATCATAGGCAGAGCGTATCAGGTCGAGTACCGTGCGGCGGTCTTTCTCGTCAGTAGTAGTAGTGATACAGTCCTTCGGTTTATTGATAAGGATATAGACCTTCTTCTCCGGAGTGATGCGCTTGTCGTCAAAGGTGATCTTGTCAGTCGCCTTGACACGATAGCCCATTTCCTTTACTACCACACCATTCACTTTTACCTTGCCATCTGCTATGAGTTCATCCGCTTTGCGGCGCGACGCTATACCGGCGTGTGCCATAAATTTATTGAGGCGCATAGTCTCAGGCGTACCACCGGCCTGCTCTGCGGGCTCTGGGCCTTTTATCTTGCTGAGGCGCTTCTGGATCTTAGAGTCGAGGGAGGTAGTAGGAGCGGCTGCTTTTTTCTTGACAGGAGCAACAGTACGCGCAGTCTTCTTCACAGTCTGCTCTGGTGCTATCTCAGCAGCAGGCTTCTTCTTGTAAAATTTCTCGAAAGGACTTTTACCGGTACTATCCGATTTGCTCTTCGCCACTTATCAGTTTATTATCGCGCGAATATACACATTTTCACCTCATATCACGCTACTGCTGCACAGGTTATCGCTTGACCTCTACAGATACGATCTCCACTTTGCGCTCAAGAGCGGCGGCAGGATTATAGACGGAGTTGCGCGTATCTTCCAGTTTATCGCTTACGCTCTTTGGCGCATTTTCTTCACCGAGTGCTTCGCCTTTTAGTACCAGTTGCCCATTGTCAATAAAGTAGACAAGCATACCATCGTGGTAATGATAGAAGTAGTTTTTGAGAGAGGCTATACGACGGTCAGCCAGCTTGATATTATACAGGTTATAGTTGAGCGGAGAGCAGTAACCCTGTATGGTGACCTCGATCTTTTTGCCGGACTGTAGTGCATCTAGCAGCTGACGGCTGAAATGGATCAGGTCATAATATCCTTTATCCACTTTCTGAGTAAACAGATCAAAGACCTCTCGCTCTGCCTCTGTCTTGCTACCTGCAGATAGTCCCTTTGAAAATTCCTTTTTGTACCGGTCCAGCAGCCGCCAATAGGCCTGATAGGTCTCTACGTAATTGAGCGCTGTCGTATCGCGCAGATTGCAGCACTCCGGCTCATCATTGTGAAAGTATAGTGTGACCGGCAGTAGCTGCTTCATCTCTGAGATGCTACGATCAATATAAGTCTTTGGCGTGTCGGCTATCAGCTGTTTGAGCTGAGCCACCCCGGCGCTGTCGAGGTGCCTGTCCGGATGTGGCGCAGAGACCGGCGTATCGGCTGTGACCTGAGCAGTAGCAGGGATGGTATCACGGTGCAGCGCTACTACAGGCGTGGTATCCGCTGCTACGGTGCTGTCTGCAGATGGCGGGATATCTATATGCTCACCCGTGTCATACATCCAGATATCATTGCAGCAGGTCTCTGCCTTGATATACTGTGAGCCTTTTCTATTAGACGCAAAGTAGTTCTTTGACCTATCCCATGATTTGTAAAAGTAGAAATCGTTTTGCGGCGAGTTGACCGCCTGTCCCAGGTTCTTAGGCGCTGTCCAGGATCCGTTTTGATACGTGGTGGTAAAGATATCCAGGCCGCCATAGCCATAGTGCCAGTTTGAGGCAAAATAAAGCTGCTGTGTCTGACTGTCATAGAAAGGAGAGAACTCTTCGTCTATTGTATTGACTGCTGCACCCAGATTTATGGGGGCCTCAGGTCTGCCATCTCTGAGCCTGCTCATCCAGATGTCTGTTTTGCCCTGGCCACCGGGCCTGTCACTGACAAAGTACAGCACCTCATTCCCACGCTCATCACTACCTATATTGGGCTGGGTAGTAGTATATCCCGGCAGGTTGATAGTGGAGTCCAATTTATCCGGAGCAGATAGCGTGGTGCCTTTGACCTGTGATATATACAGATCACAGCGCAGCTGACCAGGCTGCTTATCTGCGGTCTCACATTGGGTGAAATAAAAGCGGGTCTTTGCATTATTATAAGCGCCATTGGCAATATGCCTGGCCGGATCACCGGGTACATCCATGACATGGGTAGAGCTATAATCTGCAGGAGCCATGTATATACGCGCCAGATAGGTCTCTTTCTTTTTGGGCGGGCTCACATTGCGCAGGGACGAGAAAAGGAAATGACCATCGGGAGACTGGAATGGATTAGTCTCTGAGTACGGGGTATTGATCGTATCCGGCAGGTGTATCACCTTGGATTTTTCCTTCGTAGAGTTGGCTTTGGCCCAGCTACAGGCCTCCAGCTCCTGCTGTGCTTTCTGCTCGTAGTAGTCGTGCCCCTTATAGCGATTAAGAAACTTTTTGAACTGAGCCGGCGCGGCATCATACCTGCCTAGACAGCGCAGCATAGAACCATACCAGAAAATAGCCATCGGGTATTCTTTGGTCACGTCCTCTTCAGCCACCTTTTTGTAGACCTCTGCCGCATTTTTATAATCATTGAAACAACGTAACGCCTCGGCATACTTAAACTTCATTTCAATATTGAACTCATACTTCTCCAGGCCTTGCCTGTAGTACTCTGCCGCGTTGTAGCAGTCACCTTTCTGCATAGCGTCATCGCCGTGACTGATGTATTGCTGTGCAGACTGCGCGCAGACAGGCTGTATACAGAGCGACAGCATTGTAAGAAGTACTGCTGCTCTGCATGTTAGTAAAGATCTCCACTCAGAATATAGGGCAAGATGCAACGTTAGACTTCAGTTTTTTGATTTTGGAAAGGATATATATCACTGACATCTCAAAGCCGCCATTGTACCGGCTAGCCGGTGTGAAATTTGAATGATTGATATCGTAGCTGCAGTTGACCTGCAGATTATTGTAGTCCATACCCACCATCACCGCAGGAGCATCTCCTATGCGATAATATGCGCCTGTATTGAGCGCAATGCGTGATGTGGGTAGCGTAGAGATATAAGTCTTGAGGTGAATGCCGGGCACAAACTCCTGCCGTGTCTGCTGGCGCTGAAAGAGAAACTCCGGTACGAGATCTAGCCGTCCTGCTATTTTAAACTGTCCTCTAAAGTGAAAATTATACATGGGCGCGAGCGTGACAGAGTGATCTCCATAAAAAGACTGGCTTGGCATATTGAGGTGCGCTACCGAGGCACCTATAGTAAAATTATTGCGCAGCCCTTTGTTCCATTTGTAGGCTAGGCCCAGAGACATATCCAGAAACAGGAAATGCGTGCGGCTGTAAACTTCATTTGCAGGAATATTGGGATTGAAGGCATCGCCGTTAAACTGGTTGTCAAAAAAGAGATTGGTATAGTCAAAAGAGCGGTT
>JAFDYP010000380.1 GCA_018267355.1 Bacteroidota bacterium | reverse complement strand
CCTTGGATCGAGGCATTCAGTGTGCTTAAGACCTATCCCATCCATATACCCATTTCCAGGTATACACAAGGAGTATGATGTACGAAGGGAGACCTTAAAAGTTCCCCCTTGTCCTGATAAAATTATATTCCACCACCTTTTTAACATTTATCACAGTTTAAACTGAGCTTAAGACCTCTGTAGTTTACTTACAGTGTGTATTCTCAATTTACACCTTGATAGTTTTATCATATATATGCCTACACTGCTCATTTCCGACAAGCATAAACTCGTGCGCTCACATGGTGGTGGCAAATTTCTCACTGCCGAACCCGGACTAAAAAAATGCCTCTCGGCATTATTATTGACTTTCAGGTAGAAACATGAATATTTGCCATAACCTCCCCACAATGTCCACTACACTACCCGATCACCCTGCTGCCTCCAGATACATGGCCATCCATGGCCGCAAGATGCACTATCTGGATGATGGTCAGGGTAAAACCATCCTATTTGTACATGGCATACCGGAGTGGTCTATGCTGTATGCATCCATCGTATCTCAGCTCAGCCCCGGCTACCGCTGCATAGTACCGGACCATCTGGGTTTTGGCCTCTCGGACCGCGATGATAAGCTACCCCTCACGCCACTCGCACATGCTCAGAGGCTGGTGTGCCTGATCAAAGAGCTGGACCTCTCTGACATCCACCTGGTAGTGCATGACATGGGCGGGTCCATAGGGCTGCGGGCAGCTGTAGAGGTACCCGAGCGCGTCAGCTCGGTCACTCTGACCAACACCTTCTGCTGGGACCTGCGGGGTACCAGTGCTGCACGCGGGCTCTCACTCATGGATGGCCGGATAGGCCGCTGGCTCTATCTGGATAAGGGCTTCTCTGTAAAGGTGATGGCCGCCAATGCCTTTGCTGATCGTAATGTGTATCATAAATATCAGGATACATTCCTGCAGGTACATCAGGCACCGGCAGACCGCTACGCTAACTACATACTGATGATGGAGATGCTCCGCTCAGGTAAGTTTTATCACGAGACGCTGCAGAAGTTTCACAAGCTACACCTGCCGGGTCAGATCGTATGGGGCATGCGCGATAAATTCTTCTCAGCAAAAGAATACCTCACACGCTGGCAGAGAGAAATGCCAGGCTATAAAGTGACAGAGCTGCGCACGAGTGGTCACTTCCCTCAGCTGGAGGCTACGGTGGAGTATGCAAAAGCTATAGCTGATTTTATCATAACGAGACAATAAAAAAACTCCCGCCTGAATCATCAGACGGGAGTCTCTATTTGTATTGCCTGCCAACAGTCACCTGTCAACCAGCAATGGATATTATCCTATCAGCTCGATGCCGCTCTCCTCTTTCTTAGGAGCGCTGGCGTTCAGGCGGTCTACGTCCTCCTGATTGGTCACGAGCATGCGGTCAAACCTGCGCTGGCCGGTACCTGCCGGTATCCTCTTGCCCACGATCACGTTTTCCTTCAGGCCTTCGAGGAAGTCCTGCTTGGCCGCGATAGATGCAGATGAGAGTACCTTGGTAGTCTCCTGGAAGGAAGCTGCCGAGATCCATGACTCAGTAGAGAGTGACGCACGGGTGATACCCTGCAGCTGCGGTGTAGCAGTAGCCGGGAAGGCATCCCTGTACTCTACCAGCTTCTTGTCAGCACGACGCAGTACGGAGTTCTCCTCGCGTACACGACGCAGGGATACGATCTGACCTGGCTTCAGCGTCTCAGAGTCATCAGCCTGAGTGATCACCTTCTTGTCAAACAGCTCATCATTGATGGCGAGCAGTTCAAACTTATTAACTGACTCACCCTCCAGGCACTTAGTGTCACCCGGATCGTCTATGATCATCTTGCTCATCATCTGGCGTACGATCACCTCGATGTGCTTGTCATTGATCTTGATACCCTGCAGGCGGTATACCTCCTGGATCTCATTCACCAAATACTCCTGTACGGCGAATGGTCCCTTGATGTAGAGGATATCGCTTGGTGTAATAGCACCGTCAGAGAGCGGTGTACCGGCACGTACGAAGTCCTGCTCCTGTACGAGGATATGCTTGGACAGTGGCACTAGGTATTTCTTGGTTTCACCCTCACGGCTCTCGATGATGATCTCACGGTTACCACGCTTGATACCTCCGAAGCGTACCACACCGTCTATTTCTGCTACGGTAGCAGGGTTAGATGGGTTACGCGCCTCAAAGAGCTCGGTCACACGTGGCAGACCACCGGTGATATCCTTCACCTTGCCCATCACGCGTGGGATCTTGGCCAGGATCTGACCTTGCCTTACAGACTCGCCATTGTCTATCACGATGTGGCTGCCCACAGGGATGTTGTATTGCTTGCCTTCTTTGCCTGCTTCTACGAGGAGGGTCGGGATCTTGGTCTTATCCTTGGTCTCGATGATCACCTTCTCACGGTGGCCTGTCTGCTCATCCATCTCATCACGGTAGGTCACGTTCTCTATGATATGTTCGAACTTGATCTTACCAGCTACTTCAGACACGATCACGTTGTTGTACGGATCCCACTTGCAGATCACATCGCCCTTCTTCACTGGCTTGCCATCCTTCACATAGATGAATGAACCGTATGGGATGTGGTTTGAGATGAGCACCTTGTCAGTGTTATCTTCCTTCACGATACGTACCTCACCGGTACGGCCTATCACCACATTCACTTTCTCGCCCTGCTCATCAGTAGTAGCGATGGTACGCACACCGTCAAACACGATCACACCGTCAAACTTGGCAGTGAGCTGCGACTCAGTAGCACTCATGGAGGCGATACCACCCACGTGGAAAGTACGGAGTGTGAGCTGTGTACCCGGCTCACCGATAGACTGCGCAGCGATGATACCTACGGCATCACCTGTCTCAGCAGTACGGTTATTGGTCAGGTTGCGGCCGTAGCACTTCACGCACACCCCCTTCTTGCTTTCGCAGGTCAGTACGGAGCGTATTTCTACTTCCTCTACACCTGCCTCTGCTATGATACGGGCAGTAAATTCATTGATCTCTTGTCCTGCTTCTACCAGCAGTTCATCATTCTCCGGATGGTAGATATCCTGCAGGGAGGCACGGCCGAGGATACGGTCTGTCAGCGGCTCTACTATATCGTCGCCATCTTTCAGCGCTGAAATAGTGATACCACGCAGTGTACCGCAGTCTTCGTCTGCTATTACCACGTCCTGCGCTACGTCTACGAGACGACGGGTCAGGTATCCTGCATCCGCTGTCTTGAGGGCCGTATCGGAGAGACCCTTACGGGCACCGTGGGTAGAGATGAAGTACTCGAGTACGGAGAGGCCTTCCTTAAAGTTTGAAAGTACCGGGTTCTCGATTACTTCGTTTCCGGTAGAGCCTGATTTCCTCGGCTTAGCCATCAGACCTCTCATACCTGAGAGCTGCTTGATCTGAGCCTTGGATCCACGGGCACCGGAGTCGAGCATCATGAATACAGAGTTGAAGCCCTGACGGTCTTCGCTGATCTGCTTCATGAGGGAGTTGGTCAGCCTGTTATCTGTGGCTGTCCAGATATCTACTACCTGGTTGAAACGCTCCTTGTCAGTGATGAAGCCCATCTGGTATGACTCGGTGATCTCGTCTACCTTCTCGTTAGCTTCTTTCACCAGCTTTTCCTTCAGCGTAGGTACTACCACGTCCTTCAGGTTGAAAGACAGGCCACCGCGGAATGAATAGGTAAAGCCGAGCTTCTTGATATCATCCAGGAAGCGTGCAGTAGTAGGGATATCAGTCTCTGCCAGGATCTGGCCGATGACGTCCTTCAGCTGCTTCTTGCCCAGGAGTTTGTTTACATAGCCTACACGCTCAGGTACAGCCTGGTTTACGATGATACGACCTACAGTGGTCTCTATGATCTTCGTTACCATCTTGTGCTGTTCGTTCTTCACGCGTGCGCGGCACTTCACTACAGCGTGAAGGTCTACACGGCCTTCGTTGAATGCTATCACAGCCTCCTCCGCGCCGTAGAATGTCAGGCCTTCGCCCTTCACCTTGTGGTCTGCCACAGAGCGGCGCTCCTTGGTCATATAGTACAGACCGAGCACCATGTCCTGAGATGGCAGGGTGATAGGAGTACCGTTTTGAGGGTTGAGGATATTGTGTGATGCGAGCATGAGGAGCTGCGCCTCGATGATCGCAGCATTGCTCAGTGGTACGTGTACCGCCATCTGGTCACCGTCAAAGTCGGCGTTGAATGCCGAGCAGACGAGTGGGTGCAGCTGGATCGCCTTACCCTCTACCAGCTTAGGCAGGAATGCCTGGATAGACAGCCTGTGGAGTGTAGGGGCACGGTTCAGGAGGATAGGGTGTCCCTTCAGGATATTCTCGAGGATATCCCAGATCACGCCTTCCTTCTTATCTACGAGTTTCTTAGCTGATTTTACAGTCTTGACGATACCTCTCTCTATCAGTTTCCTGATGATAAACGGCTTGAAGAGCTCGGCTGCCATATCCTTAGGCAGGCCGCACTCGTGCAGCTTCAGGTCTGGTCCTACCACGATGACCGAACGGCCAGAGTAGTCCACACGCTTACCGAGGAGGTTCTGACGGAAGCGGCCTTGCTTGCCCTTCAGTACGTCAGAGAGAGACTTCAGTGCGCGGCCGCCTTCTGCCTTCACGGCGTTAGACTTACGCGAGTTGTCAAACAGGGAGTCTACTGCCTCCTGGAGCATACGCTTCTCATTACGCAGGATCACCTCAGGGGCCTTGATCTCTATGAGCCTCTTCAGACGGTTATTACGGATAATAACGCGGCGATAGAGGTCATTCAGGTCAGATGATGCGAAACGGCCGCCATCCAGTGGCACGAGCGGACGCAGCTCAGGTGGTATGACAGGCAGGTACTGCACTACCATCCACTCAGGCTTATTCTCATGGTGCTCATTGGCCTCGCGGAATGACTCCACTACGCTCAGGCGCTTCAGGGCCTCAGCCTTGCGCTGGCGGCTGGTCTCAGTAGCGGCTGCGTGACGCAGGCTGAATGAGAGGTCGTCCAGGTTGATACGGCTCAGGAGGTCCTTTACAGCCTCGGCACCCATGCGTGCGATGAACTTATCCGGATCATCGTCGCTCAGCAGGTGGTTATTCTTAAATTCTTCGTTGTCAAATACGGACAGGTACTCCTCCTCTGTAATCAGGTCGAGGTAGTTGAGGTTTTTAGTTTCCTCACCCTTCTCAGTCTGTACGAGGACACCCTTCGCAGCCTTGCCCGGCTGCACCACTATGTAGCGCTCGTAGTAGACTACGCTCTCGAGCTTCTTGGAGCTCATACCCAGCAGGTAGCCGATCTTGTTTGGCAGGGATTTGAAATACCAGATGTGTACGATCGGCACGGTGAGCTTGATGTGGCCCATGCGCTCGCGGCGTACTTTCTTCTCTGTCACCTCCACACCGCAGCGGTCGCACACGATGCCTTTGTAGCGGATACGCTTGTATTTGCCGCAGTAGCACTCGTAGTCCTTGGTAGGGCCGAATACACGCTCGCAAAACAGGCCCTCCATCTCAGGCTTGTACGTACGGTAGTTAATGGTTTCAGGTTTTTTGATCTCACCGTGGGAACGGCTGAGGATTGCGTCAGGCGACGCCAGCGTGATCGTGATCTTGGAAAAATCCAATCTCCGCTGTTCTTGCTTTTTAGCCATGCAGAACTTATGTTTTTTGAGTGATCAACAGTGCCTACCCGAAAGGGAACATGACACTACTTTCCAAAAATTTG
>JAFDYP010000037.1 GCA_018267355.1 Bacteroidota bacterium | reverse complement strand
CCTCATAGCCGCCATAGGCCGTGTGAAAGACCAGCTGAAGGAGATGAATAAGAATAATGAAGTGCTGCTCTCACTTGAGCTGCGCTTCACAGATGAGAAGGTGATAGAGCATGGTATGAATAATATTAACCTCTACCACTCCCGCTCACCGCTGCTGCGCTCTTCTGATAGCTACTACTATACGGAGGATCTGAAGCTGCTCTACTATTACCACAACAGGCTGGACGGCTATAAACTGGAGAAATATGTCTGAGAAGAGAACGATAGGCGTGATAGGTGCCGGGAGCTTTGGCTCAGCCATAGCCAACCTGCTCGCAGAGAATAATAAAGTGCTGCTCTATGAGCGCAGTGAGTCAGTGCGCGAGGCTATCCTGCGTGACGGCAAGAACCGTAACCATGTCATGCACGGCGATATAGAGGTGACGGGATCACTCGAGGAGGTGGCATCACGCTGCTACCTGATATTTCCCGTGGTGCCCTCTCAGTATTTCAAGAGTATGATCATGGAGTTCTCTCCATGGCTGCGTCCTGATCATATCCTGATACATGCTACCAAAGGCTTCCATTGCGAGTTTGACATAGACACCATGAAGCCGGAAGACCTGAAGCTGAAGCAAATCAAGACCATGAGTGAGCTGATCCGCGAGGAGACCTGCGTGGTACGAGTAGGCTGCCTGGCCGGGCCCAACCTGGCCGCAGAGCTGGCCGAGCATCAGCCGGCCGCTACGGTCATAGCCAGCCGCTTTGATGAGGTGATACACGAGGGCCAGCATGCCATGCGTAGTGACCGTTTTCAGGTCTATGGCAATCGTGACCTGCTGGGCATAGAGCTGGCAGGAGTGCTCAAGAACTACGTCGCGCTCGCCTCGGGCGCACTCAGCGGCCTGGGCTATGGTGAGAATGCGCGTGCCCTGCTCATCACCCGCGGCATGGGAGAGATGATCTATATAGGCAAGGCGCTCGGAGCTGACAAGCGCTCCTTCCTCGGTATGGCCGGTATCGGCGACCTGATCGCTACCTGCTCCTCGCCCAAGTCGCGCAACTACTCCGTAGGCTATCGCGTAGCAAAAGGGGAGAAGCTGGAAGATGTACTCGCCTCTATGACGGAAGTAGCCGAAGGTATCCGCACCCTCAAGATCGGCAAGCTCATAGTAGACCACACCCATGCCAATGCACCGCTGCTACAGATCATGAACAAAGTCTTTTTTGACGGCTTCGATTTTGATAAGGCTATCAAGATGCTGATGCGCGTGCATGTAGCAGCTGATGCCGAGTACCTGGATATCTAAAAAAAAATTTATGGGGTGAAGAATACTTCATACTCGTAGCTCACCGTCTTTTTCTGATTTGCAGCGAGCTTTACATCCCACTTTATCTGAGTGAGCGGATTGATGTTTGAGTAGGTCTTCTGGCGTGTTATTTTGCCACCATCTGAGGCTGTGCTTACTTCGCCATTAGTATTCTTTGTCACCGCTACGGTCACTTCTTTATTCTGGAAATTTTCCAGCGTTACAGTGCCTTTGATCTTCACTGAGCTATAGGTTTGCTTGCCTACCTTCTTCGCATTGTCTGTGCGGTTTGTTTCCTCCTCTGGATTCTTCATGATGATATCGATAGCCTTAGAGAGACGCACGGTAGAGGTAGAGCCTGCAGGAGTATAGGTGATCTCATTCTGCGCTACGAACTGATCCTTCTCATTGATGATCGTGACCGGCGCTGTGGTCAGTGGCACACTAGCTGTATTCTTGATCTCCAGTGAATGGAAAACATCTATCGGAGTCTCATCATTATTAGCGGCACGTGACTCAGCATAGTTGCTACGGTCTTCTATCACGCCTTCGTATTTATCCTTATACTCTATGCTTCCGGCAAATATGGGGTAGATACCTTTGGAGTTCTTACCCAGTGATACTTTACCGATCTTATAGATGTAGAGGTCGTCATTCTTTTCTCCCGCAGTAGCAAAGTCCTGACTCCATTCATATGTATATGGCGCAGCCACTGCCAGGGATTTAGCTTGCATAGCATTGGAATAGGTACCTGAACCACCATAAGTTACGGCTGAGATGCCATTCGTGGTCTGATAGTCGTAGGTCATCGGATCCAGTTTATCGCTATTGGTCATCTGCGGTGCACCTACTACCAGCTCTGTCTCTGCATCACTCAGAGGATCGGCAAAGTTCTCTATCGTCGCCTTCATCTCCAGCCGCGCAGATTTTTCATCTTTCAGTATCATAAAGTACGAGGGCATCCAGTTCATACCTGTTTGCAGGTAGATCTCCTGCAGGTTCATATTGCCTGAGGCATTGGACGGTGTGATCACGAGACTGCGCTGGATGCTATCCGCCAGATAGGTCTGCTTTTCTTCCTCTGCAAATTCTGCCATGTATACATCAGTAGCATTGAGCACCTGCGTCTTACCATTGTCGCCGAGTATTCTTATGAGGCCCGACTGCTGGTTATAGCTCAGTATTTTGCCCGATACCAGGTGATCTATTTTGCCTGCCGGAGAGAAATTGAGCGCTACCTTTTTGCCTACATTGCCGGCTATTAGCTGCCAGATGGCGGTTGCTTTTTCCTGCTTCTTGAGCGTATCATTTTTGATCGCGATATTCTTTACGGTATTGTCTTTACCAATTCCGAGAAAGTAGCTCCCATAGATCGCACGCGATGGCACAGGTAGCGTGGCCTTGCCACCGGTGATCGGCGTACTCCCCTCGTGCACGATCATCGCCGTACCATTTTTGAAAATGCTGATTTTTTTGACGGGCAATGATTGTGCGATAGCAGAAGTGCAAGCTATGGCAAACAGGCAGGAGAGGATGTATCTGGTCATGAGGTGGCGGTTTATATGTGCGGGCAAAGATAGCGATTGGCGCTACTTCTTCAGGCCCCAGCTGGTCATATAGGCGTTGAATGCCGTGAGCGCAGCACTGAAAGTCAGGCTGAGGATACCTGAGATACTGGCCAGTGAAAACTCACCCTGCCAGAGCTGGTGCATTTTCTTGAAGTGGAAGAATGTATCCTCCAGAAAGAAATCATCTATCACCGCAAAGGACGCGTATACCCCAAACGTAAGCAGGTAAAGTACCCAGGTAACCTTCTTGGATGCCATGGAGTGGAGATTGGAGAAGATGATCATGAGGATAAAGCCCAGGTTGAGGAAGTAGATGAGCATGCTCTGGTAGTCCTCAAAGATGTGTGCCTTATCCTCAGCCATGCCGCGCTCAGAGAAGGCGTGGATACACTTGTAGCTCAGGAAGAGGCATATGCTCACCCCTATCACAGTAGTGATGGCATATACGCGCGCTATACGCGAGGGGCGGAAGCGCAGGATCTCCAGATTGGAGAAGGAGCGCTTATACACCGTACCCATCATTAGCCCTATCAGGCCGACGATGATATATGTGAGAAAGGATAGCAACTTTTTTG